>NZ_JBFAXU010000004.1:0-247917 GCF_040680975.1 Streptomyces sp. NPDC051921 | reverse complement strand
TTCGGGGTGTGGCCGGACGACGCGGACGCCGACGTGGACGCGGACGCCGAGCGCTGAACGCCGAACGCCGAACGCCGAACGCCGAACGCCGAACGCTGAACGCCGAGCGCTGACGCCGAGCGCTGACGAAACCGGCGCGCGCCGGTGCTCGTCCCCCTGACGGGGGAGGTGACCGTGCGGAAGACCCTGCCGTACGCGGGCTCCGTGCTCGTGCCCGCCGGTGCCGGAGTCCTGCTGCACCTGTGGGCGGGCTGGAGCATGCACAGCCCCGTCCGCCTGCCGACCGCGCTCGCGCTCCTGGCGGGCCTCGCCCTGACCGGCGTCGCGCTGCTCGCGCACAACGCGCTCTTCCGGGAGGGCGGCAGCGTCATCGCCGCGGTGCTCCTGGTGGCGGGCCTGGGATCGGTGTGGGTGGAGGCCCGGGACTCCCGGATCCGGGCCGAGGTCGCCGCCTGTGTGATCACCGGCAAGGCCAGGGCGACGTACCACCCGACCTTCGGCGAGGGCGCGCCGGGCGAGAAGTGGCTCTACCACCATCCGCTGGACTGCGACGGCGACTACCCGACGGAGTTCACCGCCGAGAAGCGCATCGGCGACGCGGGCAAGAAGGTCGACATCGCCTACGACCCCGCCCGCCGCATGGACCCGGTCCTGGCCGAGGACAACGTGTCCCACGGCTCCCTGGTCGTCCCGTCGATCCTGCTCGCGCTGTGCGCGGCGCTCTCGGCGACGGCGATCGGCACGGAGGGACGCGACAGCGGCCCGATGTGGTGAGGGCTCGGCGGCGGGCCTGGTCCGGACCGGGGCCGGGGGGGCCGGACGGGGCCGGGGGGCGGACGGGGCCCCGGGGGGGCCGGACGGGGGCCGGGGGGCCGGACGCGGACGTGCCAGGTCCGGTGAGCCCAGCGCGGGCGGGGGCCGGACGCGGACGAGCCGGACGCGTGAGGCCCGGCGCCGTGAGCCGAGCCTGGACGGGCGCCAGGCACGGACGAGACCGGAGCAGTGAGCCCGCGCGCGGGGGACCAGGGGCAGAGCCCGAAGCGGTGCACCCAGCGCGGACGAGGGCCAGGGGCGGAGACGAGCCGGACGCGGCGAGCCCGGCGCCGTGAGCCCAGCGCGGGCGGGGGCCGCACCCGGACGGGCCCAGCGCGGGGCACCCAGCGCCGACGCGGGGCCAGGGGCGGACGAGCCGGACGCGGCGAGCCTGGCGCCGTGAGCCCAGCGCGGGGTCGCACCGGACGGGCCCGGCGCGGGGCACCCAGCGCCGACGGAGGGCCGGGGGGCGGACGAGCCGGGGGCCGCACCCGGACGGGCCCGGCGCGGTGAGCCGGGGGCCCAGGCCGCTCAGGCGCTCGGGTTCCGCAGGTCCATGAGGCCGGCGGCGGTGGGCCGGAAGCCGCACTTCTCGTGGAAGCCGGTGAGGTGGGGTTCGAAGTCCACGTGCAGCCAGTGCGCCCCGCGCTCCCGCGCGGCCGCGGCGGCGGCCCGGACGAGGGCGGCGCCCAGGCCGGCGCGGCGCTCGTCCGGATGGACGGTGGTGTCGAGCAGGAAGGCGTGCACGCCCCCGTCGCCCACCACGTTCACGTAGCCGACGAGACGCCCGTCGCGGCGTGCGGTGACGTGCAGCAGGCGGCGGGCGAGGACCGGGGCGAAGTCGGTGTCCCGGTGCCCCGGCCAGGCGGCGCGGAAGAGCGTGTTCAGCTCGGGGACGGTGAGCGGCCCCTCGACCACGGGAACGGTCACCGGGCCGCGCCCGGGGCCACGCTCAGGGAGATCGGAACGGTCCTCAGGGCGACCGACCCGTACGGGGTGCGGAGCCGGAGCCACGGGCCGGAGGCGAAGAGCACCACCGGCAGCTCCTCGCCGGGGATCCGCGGCAGGAAGCCGAGGGACTGCGCAGCGTGCCCGGCGCGCAGCGGCAGGCCCGTGTCGGCCAGGGTGCGGGACCAGATCTCGCGGCCGATGCGGTCGCGCTCGGCCCGGGTGCGCCGCTCCTCGGGCAGGTCCTCGTCGCGCGAGCGGAACTCGGCCACCGCCGCGGCGACCGCGCCCCGTATCCCGTCGGCGGACGGCAGGCCGGGGACCGGCTTCCAGCCGCCGCGGGGCGGCAGGACCCCGGCCCACGGCGGGCCGGTGACGGAGTCGGGAACGACCGCCTTGCCCGCGGACTCCTCGATGCCTTCGAGGAGTTCGCCGGCGGAGACGGTCACGTCCAGGTCCACCGCGTCCACGAGCCGTGCCGTGCGGATGGCGAGCACCTCGAACGACGGCGGCCGCCCGAACACGGCGAGCGCGCCCCCGCCGGCCTGGAGGCGGACGGCGGCGGCGCGGTCGTAGTGGAGCAGCCGCCGCAGGAAGGCGGCGAGTCCCGCCGCCTCCCTGGGGTCGGCGAAGTGCAGCGGCGCGATGGCGGTCATGCGGCGGAGGTCATCCCGTCGTCCATGTACTCCTTGAGGAACGCCCGCTCCTCGTCGGAGATCCGGCGCGGGCGCTGCTCCTCGAGGTCGAACGGCACGACGACCGTCGACGCCCGCACGTACGTCACGTCCGGGTCCTTGATCTCGTACGCGATCGTCAGCGACGCCGCGCCCATCTTGGTGACCCAGGACTCGATGGTCACCGGCTCGTGCCGGTGGACCAGCGGCCGCAGGTAGTCGATCTCGTGGCGGGCCACGACGGACCCTCCGGAGAACGACGGGCTCCCGTTCCCCGGCGCGAGCCGGAACATGAAGTCGATCCGCGCCTCCTCCAGATAGCGGAGGAAGACGACGTTGTTGACGTGCCCGAAGGCGTCCATGTCCGACCAGCGCAGGGGGCAGGAGTAGATGTGCCGTGCCATGAACTGATCAGCCTCGGGTGAGCTTCTTGTAGGTGGCGCGGTGCGGACGGGTGGCGTCCGGGCCGAGCCGCTCGACCTTGTTCTTCTCGTACGACTCGAAGTTGCCCTCGAACCAGAACCACTTGGAGTCGCCCTCGTACGCCAGGATGTGGGTGGCGACTCGGTCGAGGAACCAGCGGTCGTGGGAGACGACCACGGCGCAGCCGGGGAAGTCGAGGAGCGCGTTCTCCAGCGAGGACAGGGTCTCGACGTCGAGGTCGTTGGTCGGCTCGTCGAGGAGCAGCAGGTTGCCGCCCTGCTTGAGGGTGAGCGCCAGGTTGAGGCGGTTGCGCTCACCGCCGGAGAGCACGCCGGCCGGCTTCTGCTGGTCCGGGCCCTTGAAGCCGAACGCGGAGACGTAGGCGCGGGACGGCATCTCGACCTGGCCGACGTTGATGTAGTCCAGCTCGTCCGAGACGACCGCCCAGAGGGTCTTCTTCGGGTCGATGTTGGCGCGGGTCTGGTCGACGTACGAGATCTTGACGGTCTCGCCGACCTTGATCTCGCCGGAGTCGGGGGTCTCCAGGCCCTGGAGCATCTTGAAGAGCGTGGTCTTGCCGGCGCCGTTCGGGCCGATCACGCCGACGATGCCGTTACGCGGCAGGGTGAAGCTGAGGTCGTCGATCAGGACCTTCTCGCCGAAGGCCTTGGAGAGGTTGTTGACCTCGACGACGATCGAGCCCAGGCGCGGGCCCGGCGGGATCTGGATCTCCTCGAAGTCCAGCTTCCGCATCTTGTCGGCCTCGGCGGCCATCTCCTCGTAGCGCGCGAGACGCGCCTTGGACTTGGCCTGACGCCCCTTGGCGTTCGACCGCACCCACTCGAGCTCTTCCTTGAGGCGCTTCTGGCGCTTCTCGTCCTTGCGGCCCTCGACCTTGAGGCGCTCGGCCTTCTTCTGCAGGTAGGTCGAGTAGTTGCCCTCGTACGGGTGGGCGCGGCCGCGGTCGAGCTCGAGGATCCACTCGGCGACGTTGTCCAGGAAGTACCGGTCGTGGGTGATGGCCACGACGGTGCCCTTGTACTGGGCCAGGTGCTGCTCCAGCCAGTTCACCGACTCGGCGTCGAGGTGGTTGGTGGGCTCGTCGAGGAGCAGCAGGTCCGGGGCCTCGAGGAGCAGCTTGCAGAGCGCCACGCGGCGCTTCTCGCCACCGGAGAGGTTGTTGACCTGCCAGTCACCGGGCGGGCAGCCCAGCGCGTCCATGGCCTGCTCCAGCTGGGCGTCGAGGTCCCACGCGTTGGCGTGGTCCAGGTCGTCCTGGAGCTTGCCCATCTCCTCCATGAGCTCGTCGGTGTAGTTCGTCGCCATCTCTTCGGCGATCGCGTTGAACCGGTTGAGCTTGCCCTTGATCTCGGCGACGCCGTCCTCGACGTTCTCCAGGACCGTCTTGGACTCGTCGAGCTTGGGCTCCTGCATGAGGATGCCGACGGAGTAGCCGGGCGACAGGAAGGCGTCACCGTTGGAGGGCTGCTCCAGACCGGCCATGATCTTCAGCACGGTGGACTTACCGGCACCGTTCGGGCCGACCACACCGATCTTCGCACCGGGCAGGAAGCTCAGCGTCACGTCATCGAGGATGACCTTGTCGCCGTGCGCCTTGCGCGTCTTGCGCATGGTGTAGATGTACTCAGCCAAGAGAAACCGTCCGGCAAGGAGTGAGTGGGCAGATACACACCATCTTGCCTGACACAGCCCCGTCGGCGGAAACCAGTACCGCTCCGGCCGCCTGATCTGGGGCTTGTCCGGAGGCGTGGTGACCGCTCGCTCACCGTCGGTGGCCCGGACACGACGGGAACGGCCCCGTGCCCGAACACGACGGGAACGGCCCCGTCGCGTGTCGCGCGACGGGGCCGTTCTCGTCTGCTTACTGCCTACTGCTCACTGCGTGGTGCTGACCGCTCACTGGCCGGCCGGCTTCTTCCGACGGAGGAAGAAGACCGCGCCGCCGCCGATCACGACGAGCGCGGCGGCGATGCCGGCGATCATCGGGGTGGCGCTGGAGCCACCGGTCTCGGCGAGGTCGCCACCACCGGTGGTGCCGGAGGTGCTGCCACCGGTGGCCGGGGTCTGCGACGGGGCCGGGGTCTCGGACGGCTTCGGGCCGGGCGTGGAGGTCTTGCAGTCGAGGACGCCCTCGACGACCTTCTCGAACCCGTTCGGGCCGGTGATCGTGAACTTGTACGCCGCGTCCTCGTCGACCGGGACGGTGACCGTCTTGGTCTCGCCGGCGCCGATCGTGTACTTCACGCCCTTGAGCTCGAGGTCCCAGCCCTCGTCACCCTTGTTGGAGACGGTGATGTCCACGCCGCCCTTGGCGCAGTTCTCCTTGAAGTCGACGGCCGGGACCGCGCCCTGCTTGGCCCAGGTGGCCTCGACCTGCGCGTTGACCGTGGACTCGCTGCTGCCGGCGAGGATCAGCGTCTGCTTGCGCTCCTGCGTGGTGCTGGCGAAGGCGCGACCGATCGAGGCCTTGGTGGAGGCCTGCAGGCTCACCTTGGCGGAACCGTCACTGGTGCCGGCCGGCACGTCGAGGTAGAGCTCGTCGCCGTTGTCCACGGAGGTGACGGCCTTGCCGTCCTTGTCCACGACCTTGACGCCCGCGGGGGCACCGGGCGCGAGGGAGACCTTGGTGGCGCCCTTGGCGGCGTTGGTGGTCACCTTGGCCGGGCCGAGGCGGCCGCCGGCCTTGCCGGCGAGGGAGGTCGGGCTGACGCTGAGGGAGGCCGCGGGCTCGGACAGGTCCGGCGCCTTCTCGGCCTCGGCGAGGAGGTACTTGGTCAGCTTCTCGGCGTCGTCGTCCTGAGGCATGGCCTCGACGTTGTCCGAGTAGTGCCAGATGGCCGCCTGGGTGGCCGCAGCGGCGGTGTCCCGGGTGAGGCCCGTGGCGTCGACCTTCTTGGCCAGCGCGTCGAGGTCACCGACCTCGGGGTACGAGTGCAGCAGGATCCAGCGGATCTTGCCGGCGTTCTTGTTGTTGTGCAGCGTCGACTCGTCCCAGCCGACTTCCTTGTACGAGGTGCCCGCCTCGGTCCCGGTGAACAGGTCGATGCAGTAGGCCTTGAGCGAGCCGCCACCCTTGACGTTCAGGTTGAACAGACCGCCGTTGTACGTGTCGGTCTCGAACTCACCCTTCTCGTTCTTGACCTTGATGTCGATCTTGCCGGCGTCGGCGAGCGAGCCCAGCGTCGCCGCGACGCCGCCACTGCCCGTACCACCCTCGTCGGCCATCGCCGGACCCGCGGCGGCTATCGCACCAGCGGCGACCAGACCCGTGATCGCGGCCGCAGCGGCAAGGCGGGCAGAGCCGCGCCTCCGTACAGAAAACATGGATTTCCCCTCCGGGCAGGCTGCTCCGCGGTCATCTATCGATACGCGTGGGGGGAGCACCTGCCAGCAGACTCACTGACCCACTGAAAGCAAGCGCCTCATGAGTACAGGGAATCCTAGGGAGCGCGAAACCCCCCCGTGTCCACTAGTGCGGTCCGATAACCATTCCGAATCGAAATCGTTATCAGCGGCCGAAGTTGACCGCGAAACCGCTGGTCGCGGAGTCGACAAATCCCCACAACGCAAGGTCAGGAGACGGTTACCAGAGCGTTGTTGGCCTTGCCGGAAGCGGGTTGTGGCGTCTGCCAGGGGTCGGACGCGCGCTCATCCGGAGGTTGTTGTTCCGGATTCTGTCGCACCGCCCTGCGGAACGCCGCCGTGCCCCGTGACAGGTCGTGTCCGGCCGCCGTCGCGACGACGTCGACGAAGGTCTTGCGGCGTCCGTCGAGCTCCTCCTCACGCACCCTCAGCCTGCCGTGCACCACCAGCGGTTCGCCCACCGACACCGACGCCGCCAGGTTCACCGCCAGCGAGCGCCACGCCGACACCGTGTAGAAGCTGGTGGGCCCGTCCGTCCACACCGCCCGCTCACGGTCCCAGCGCCGTACCGGCACCGCGAACCGGAACCGCGCCACCCCGCCCGTCGCCGTGTCCCGGTACTCCACGTTCGTCGCCACGTTGCCGACCAGCGTCACCGTCGTCTCGCTCATGCCTCTCTCCACCCCTCGTCCGGTGTTCGACTTCCGTCGCTCTCCACCCATGGTGGGCCGAACCGCCGAAACCCGCTGAGGCCTGTGGACAAGGGGAGGACTGTGGACAACTCGACCACTCGAACGAGAAGGTCCACGACACGGGCGACGTACGACGTGCGGCGGCGGGGGGAGGACGGCGGACGAGGGACCGCAGACGGCAGACGGCAGACGGCAGACGGCAGACGGCAGACGGCAGACGGCAGACGGCAGACGAGGGTGACGGGCAGCAGGCAGCAGGCAGCAGGCAGCAGGCAGCAGGCAGCAGGCGAGGGTGACGGCCAGCGGGCAGCAGCCGGCGGACGAGGGTGACGCGCAGCGGGTGGCGCCTCACCTCACCCGGGCCACGCCCGCCCTCGTCGGACCGAGCCGGGTGCCGCCGAAGCGGCCGCCGCCCGGGACCCGGCCCGCCACCCGCGTCGTGCCCGAGGCCGTCACGAACTGCTCGCGCACCTCCCGGTAGCGCATGAGCTCCGCCGCGATCGGGTCGAGCACCCGCGCCCGGCCGCAGGCCGCGGCGGCCTCGCGCAGCTTGCGTTCGGCCTCCTGCCCGTACCGCCGGGCCGGCCCGCGTACCGCCGCCGCGCACGCCCACTCCACCAGCGGTCCGCCGACGATCCCCGCGACCATGATCAGAACGGGCGGCCACAGCAACGGCTCGACGACGCCCACGATCTGGCCGACCAGCCACAACGCGCCGAAGATCTGCAGGAAGGTCATCACCATCTGGGCGAGCACCGCCGCCGGCCACCACGCCGGGCGCGGCGGCCGGGCCGCCGGGTCGCCCACCGTCACCGTCAGCTCGTCCAGCGCCTCCGGCAGCCCGTCCGCCCCGCGCAGCGCCGCCTCCCGCACCGCCTGCGCCCACGGCCCGGGCAGCCCGCGCGAGGCCTCCTCGGAGACGATCCGCACCGCCTGCTCGACCCTTTGACGCGCGGTCAGCTCTTCCTCGACCGGGGCGTTCAGACGTGGGTCGGTGCTGCCGTGCGCGCGGACCCGCTCGTACCAGCGGTAGAGCCGCAGCCACGGCGTCCCGCAGGCACGGATGGCGCCGCGCCGCCAGACCCGTTCCGCCGCCTCCCCCGCCGCCTGGGCGCCGACGGCGCCCGCGAGCCGGTCGGCGAAGTCCTCCCTGGCCCGCTCACCGAGACCCGGCCGCCCGTCCGCCACGTACACCGGCCTCAGCCGCCCCGCGGCCGCGTCGACGTCGGCCGCGAGGCGCCGCTCGGGCGCGGAGCGGTCCTGGACGAACCGGCCCAGCATCTCCCGCAGTTCCGGTACGCCCTCCCCAGTGAGCGCGGACAGGGAGAGAACGGTCGCGCCCGGCTCGCCGTGCTCGCCGAGCGCCACGCCGTCCTCGTCGAGAAGGCGCCGCAGGTCGTCGAGGACGAGGTCGGCGGCCTCGCCGCCCAGCCGGTCGATCTGGTTGAGGACGACGAAGGTGACCTCGGCGTGCCCGGCCAGCGGCTGCAGATAGCGCTCGTGCAGGGCGGCGTCCGCGTACTTCTCGGGGTCCACGACCCAGATCACCGCGTCGACCAGACCGAGCAGCCGGTCCACCTGGTCGCGATGGGCGGTGACGGCGGAGTCGTGGTCGGGCAGGTCGATGAGGACGAGCCCCTGGAGGTCGGCGTCCGCCGCGCCGCCCGCGAGCGGCCTGCGCCGCAGCCGGCCGGGGATCCCGAGCCGGTCGAGCAGCCCGGCGGCCCCCTCCGACCAGCTCAGCGCGAGCGGTGCGGCGGTCGTGGGGCGCCGCAGCCCGGTCTCGGACACGGGCACGCCTGCCAGGGCGTTGAAGAGCGTGGACTTGCCGCTGCCGGTGGCCCCGGCGATGGCGACCACGGTGTGCCGCGCCGACAGCCGCTGGCGTGCGGCCGCCTCGTCGAGCACCCGCCCGGCCTCGGCCAGCGCCTCCGCCTCGACCCGGGTACGGGACAGGCCGACGAGCTCGTGCAGCGCGTCGAGGCGGGTCCGCAGCGCACCCCCGTAGGCCCCGCCGAGCAGCGGAAGCCCACCCTCGTCGTCGTCCGCGCCCGGCTCCTCCGCCTCGTCGGGGGCCTCGCCCGCGAGAGCGGCGCGATCGGCTGCACGGCGCGCGATGAGACCGTCGTCCCAGCTGGTGGGGGTCGGGGTGCGAGTGGAGACGGGGAAGGAGGCGGGGACGGGGACGGAGGTGGGGGTGGGGGTGGGGGTGGAGGCGGGGTGAGAGGACGGAACGGGAGCGGCGGCGAGGGCGGAGCCAGGGCCGGGGTACGGGCCGAAGCCGGCGCCTCGTCCGGAGGCGGAGGCGGCGCCGAGGCCGGTACCGAGTACGGCACCGGACGCGGAGCCGAGGCCATGGCCGGAGGCGGAGCCCGGGCCGGAAGCGGGGCCGGGTCCGTGGGCGGAGCCGGGGCCGGAGCCGACCGGGGGGCCGGAGGGTGAGGCGGATGCGTCGCGATCGCGGGCGTCGCCACCGACCACGCCCGCGGCCGACCCGGCGAGGTGGTCCCCGTACGCATTCCCAGTACCTCCTACACCCCCTGCACGTCCTGCACCTCCCGCACCCCCTGCGCCTTCTGCACCTCCCGCACCTCCTGCACCCCCTGTGCCTCCTGTGCCTCCTGGGCCTCCTGTGCCTCCCGCACCTCCTGTGCCTCCCGCACTTCCTGCGTGCCCAGCGCCCAGGACGTCCCCGGCGCCCGCCGGCTGCTCTGCGGCGTCCACTCGGTCCTCCACCTCGTCACTTCTCCTTCTGCAGGACGGAGAGCGCGGCGATCAGCTCGGCCTGCGGCTCGGGGGTCACGTCGAGGGCGTCGAGGGGCGCGAGACGCCGGTCGCGTTCGGTGTGCAAGGCCTGGTCGAGGCAGCTCCGCAGCAGCTCGCCGCCCTTGTCGCGGAGGAGCAGGGCGCCCTGGGCGCCGAGGAGTTCGGCCAGCCGGTCACCGGCGGCGCGGGTGCGGCGGCCGCCGCCGAGGAGGACGGCGGCGAGGAGTGCGGTGAGCGTCTCGACGTCGGGCCCGGCGGCGGCCGCCGCGCGCCCGGGGCCACGTCCGAAGCCGAGTGCGGTGCCCCTCCCGGCGCCCCGGGAGGCGGCCGGGCGTTCCATCTCCCGTACCTCCTCCTCGACCATCTCCTCCAGCACGCGCCGCCAGCGCCGTACGGTCATGGCGATCCGCTCGCCGGCGTCCCGGCCCTCGTCCTTGCGGGAGTCCCGGAGCGCGGCGGTGCCGCCCGGGGCGAGCGCGGCGGCGGCCGGTTCGCGGCGCCAGACGTCCCGCACCCGCTCGTCGGCGGCGGCGACGGCGCACTGCACGAGGGCGGCGAGGGATTCGACGAGGGCGTCGAGGAGTTCGTCGGCCGAGCTGTCGCGGGGGTAACCGCGCCAGCGGGTGCGGGCGTCGCCGGCGAGCACGGCGCCGCGCCGTACGAGCTCGCGGACCCGCGTCCCCTGCTCGGCGTAGGCCGCCTCGACCGCGCTGCCGAGCCGTACGGCCGCGGCGTACTGGGCGGCGACCGCGCCGGCGAGCTCCGGCATGCGGGTGTCGAGGGAGTCGATCACGCCGGCGGCGGTACGGCCGACGGCCTGCTGGCGCGCGGCGGGGTCCTGGGCACAGTGGGCGAGCCAGCCGCGCAGCGGGGCGACGGCGTTGTCGGGCAGCAGTCCGCTGCCGCCGCCGGTGGACTCGGGCAGCTCGGGGATGGTGAACCGGGGCAGGTCGCCGAAGCCCGCCTTGTCGAGCAGCGCCTCGTACTGGCGGGAGACCTCACCGATGACCTGGTGGGGGACGCGGTCGAGGACGGTGACGAGGGTGGCGTCGTACTCCTTGGCGGTACGGAGGAGGTGCCAGGGGACGGCGTCGGCGTAGCGGGAGGCGGTGGTGACCATGACCCAGATGTCGGCGGCGCAGATCAACTCGGCGGCGAGCAGCCGGTTCTCGACGACGAGCGAGTCGATGTCGGGCGCGTCGAGGAGGGCGAGCCCCCGGGGCAGGGTGGCGGCCGTCTCGATGCGGAGGGCGTTGTCCTCGGGTGGGTCCTCGGCCGGGTGGTCGTCGTCCTGCTGGGGCAGCCAGACGCGGGTCAGTTGGGGCAGTACGCGCATTCCGGCGAACCAGTGGTGGTCCTCGGGGTGGCAGACCAGGACGGGCGTACGGGTGGTGGGCCTGAGCACGCCGGCCTCGCTGACGCGCCGGCCGACGAGTGAGTTGACCAGCGTGGACTTCCCCGCCCCGGTGGACCCGCCGACGACCGCGAGCAACGGGGCGTCGGGATCTTTCAGGCGGGGCACCAAGTAGTCGTCGAGCTGGGCCAGCAGCTCGGCGCGGGTCTGCCGGGCCCTGGGGGCGCCGGGGAGGGGGAGGGGGAGGCGCACGGCGGCGACACGGTCGCGCAGGGCGGAAAGTGCGTCGATCAGCTGAGGCCGTTCGTCCAAGGTCACCACATGCGAAGAATGCCCAATTTTGGAGCCTTTTTGAAGCGTATTGCGGCTGCGCGCGCCGACCGAACGGATGTCGCCGAAGACCTCAGGCATAACGAGTGCACAACACCCGGCCCGAGTGGCGCGAAAAGCGCTGCGCGAATCGCACCTGCCTGCGATTATCGGACCGCTTCACCGAACCTCCACATCGTGCCACGCAGGTGAAGCAACCGGGCCAAGGGGATCGGAGCCCTATCCTTGACCCGACCACCACAGGCCCCCGTAGCTCAGCGGATAGAGCAGGTGCCTTCTAAGCACTTGGCCGCAGGTTCGAGTCCTGCCGGGGGCGCAAGGCCGGGACCCTCCTTCGGGAGGGTCTTTTTGCTGGTCAGGGGCGGTTTTCGGTCGGCGACGAGGGCGTCAGGGAGGCGGCCCCGGATGGCTCGTTCCGTCCGGATGAAACCGGCCAGAAGCGACCTCCGGCGGCCGACCGGCCCGAAAACGGTCTGAAAGCGACCCGAAGTCCCGGGACGATCTCTCGGCCGGGGCGGGGGGACAAATCGGCATTCGGGTTGAAGCGGCGATCGCGCCCGGATCATCCTTACCGTCATGTCTCTCGCCGCCGCGCTCGACGTGTCACACCTGCCCGACTACGCGTACGACTGGGCTCTGGTCGACGTCGAGACCTCCGGGCTGATCGCCCGGCGTGACCGGATCCTCTCGATCGCGGTGCTGACCTTCGGGCCGGACGGGACCCAGACCGGCGAGTACTCCACCCTGCTGAACCCCGGCTGCGACCCCGGCCCCGTGCACATCCACGGCCTGACCGCGGAACGGCTGAGCGGCGCCCCGACCTTCGATCACGTGGCCGGACAGATCGGAGCACTCCTGCAGGACCGCGTCATGGTGGCTCACAACGCGCAGTTCGACTACGACTTTCTGGCCCATGAATTCGCCCGCGCCCGGCTCTACCTCCCGGTCACCCAGCGGCTGTGCACCCTGGCGTTGAACCGGCGTGTGGAGCCGCCCTCCGTCGACCTCAGCCTGGCGTCGCTGGCCGCTCATTACGGCATCGCGCAGACCCGCGCTCATGACGCGCTGGACGACACGCGCGTCCTCGCGGGGATCTTCCGGTCCTCCCTCTCCGAAGCCGCACGGCTGGACGTCCCGCTGCCGCTGGTGCCCTGCCCTCCCCGGCAGGATCCGCAGTTCGCACCGAATCCGCCGAAGACCCCGTGCGCCTACCGGAACCCGGGCCGCCTGACACCCGGCGGTCCGCTCGTCCAGGGCATGAAGGTCGCCATCACGGGCGAGACCGTGACCTCCCGGGCCGAGCTGGTGGCCCGGTCCGTCGCGGCCGGCCTCAACATCATGTCGTCGGTCAGCCGGCACACCAGCACTCTCGTCACGAACGACGCGACCTCCGGCTCGGCGAAGGCACGGCGCGCGATCGCCGAAGGCGTCACCGTGATCGACGAGCACACGTTCCTCAAGCTGCTGGGAGAGGTCCGTCCCGGGACCCCGCACGAGAACCAGACGCCGCCGAAGGTGCCGGAAGGGGCGACCCCGGCCACGCCTCCCGCGAAGCCGACGCCGTCCCCGCCGCTGGCAGCCGTCGCCGAGGTGCCTGCGCCCAGACGGCCCGAGTCCACGCCTTCCGCCAAGCCCTTCGGCCGTCGGCGGGTCCTGATTCTGGGCGGCACCCACGAGGAGGCGTCCGCCGCCCGCGCCAGGGTCGTCGAGCTGGGCGGGGCCGCCGCGATCAACCTCTCGGCGAGTGTCACCGACGTCGTCCTCTTCCCCGGGGGCGAACTCGACCGCCGCATGACCCGCATCACCGCGCTGGGGCTTCCGGTCCATGACCACACCTGGCTCGGAGCCCCCGCGCCCGAACCGCTTGAGATCCCCGCCCGGGACACTGCCGTGACCGATGTCCTGCCGCGCGGCGGAGTCATCGACCTTCCCCGGCTTCCCCCCGCCGGCCAGTGGCACGTGAGTGCCTCCTGGGCACAGCAGACAAGCTGTGAGATCGACGTCGTCGCGTTCGTCCTCGACGAGGACGAGCAGGTCTCCTGCGACGGGGATTTCGTCTTCTACAGCGCGCCGGAAAGCCCCGACGGAGCCACCCGTCTCCTCTGCGGCGGCCCGACCGAGCAGACCATCGCCGTGGACCTCGCGGCACTGCCTCCGACCGCCCACAGGGTCGCGATCGCCGCCGCCATCGACGGCGCCGCCACCTTCGGGGACGTCGGAGCGGTCCAGACGACACTCGCGCCGGGCGTCGACGCTCCGGCCACGGCCCAGGCCACCCTGGACGCCGCCACCAGCGAACGCACCCTGCTCCTCGCCGAGATCTACCGCCGGGGCCCGCGGTGGCGCTTCCGCGCCGTCGGCCAGGGCTACGACCACGGCCTGGAGGCCCTCGTACGCGGGTACGGCGTCGAGGTGGAGTAGCCCTCATCGCCTGCCGGATGGGGCGGGGGCTTCCTGCTGGTGTCGGCCCGCCGCCGGTCGACCCGCCACCGGCCGGCCCGCCACCCGTCAGCGCGCCACCGGCCGGCCCGCCACCCGTCAGCGCGCCGCCGCCCGTCAGCTCGGTGGGCCGTCCCGCTCCTCGGGCTTCCGGCCCCAGGCGGTGAGCAGCCCGGCCGACAGGGCCGCGCATTCGTCGGAGTGCAGATAGAGGATCGCCGCGTCGACGGCCGCGTCGTCGACCAGGCCGGTGGCGAGCATCGCCGCCCTGCTCCGCTCCCATGTGTCGGCCCAGAAGCGGCTGATGGGGCTGCCCGGCACCAGCGGCGGCACGTGGATCTCGGCGGCGACGGGCGCGAGGCCCGCCTCGCGCAGCAGGTGCGGGTACGACGGGACCCAGGAGACGTCCGTGCCGATGGTGTCCCGCAGCCCCTGCCACATCGCGCGCATCACCTCGGTGTACGGCGTGCCGGGCGTCCGTTCGTCCGTCAGGTCGACCGCGTCGCCGAGCACCAGCACACCGCCCGGCACGACGAGTTCGGCCAACGCCGCGACCAGCCGTTCGCGCTCGGGCAGGTGCATCAGCACGAAGCGCGCGTGGACGAGCCGGAACCGGCCGGGGGCGAAGTCCGGGGCAGTGACGTCCGCCTCCAACGCCTCGAGGCCCGGCACCCGACGCTCGTCGAGGAACCGTACGTCGCGGTCCACGGCGAGCACGCTCTCCACCCCGGCCTCCTGGAGGAGCCGGCGGGAGACCGATCCCGTGCCGGCCCCCACGTCGAGGCAGCGCCAGCCCCGTCCCGCCCCGAGGGCCCGCAGCCGCGCCATCGTGATGTCGTCGTACGCGAGCGCGCCGAAGTCGATGCGCTCGCCCTCACCCGCCGCCTCGGGCCGGAAGACGTCCTCGCCGTACCGCCCACCGGCCGGCGCGTCCGCGGTCACGTCGCCGCCAGGGCGGGCCGGACGGTGCCGTCGAGCGATGTCATGGCCGGACCCTTCGTGTGTCAGGCGGTGCCGGACAGCCCTTGTCGAGGCCGCCCCCACTCCTTCGATCCTCCACCGGACGCCTGTCCGCCGCACCTCCGTCGACGCCGGGTCCACAAGCTGCCACGGCCTGAGGGGAAGGATCGCCCGAGTGGAGCCGAGGGATACCCGGGAATGCCCGAGGGCGTTCTCGACAACGTTCTCGACGGCACTCCCCCGTGGCGCTCCCGGGGACGTTCCCGAGACCCTTTGAGAAATGCGCGACAACAATCGCCCCGATCGCGACCGCGCGCCGGCCGCGACCGTCCGGAATTCTTCCGGAACTCCTTCCCGGCTCGCCGCCGCACGACTTCTCAGCTCCCTCCGTTCACCCTCCGCACGCCAGCCTCACGACTTCCGACGCCCGCGTGCCCACCCCCCCCATCTGCCCTCGGGACCAAGGCATTTACCGCTGGTTTCACCATGCGAGACGGCCCGGAAAAGATCGGTAGTGAAACATGGCCGGCGTGTATGCTCCGGCCATGTATCGCTGTATAAATGTGGGCATGTTGGGCGCCGGTAATATCGGAGCGACTTTCGCCGAATTCCTGCTGAGCCGGGCTCCGGAGATCAAAGGGATCAACGGACTCGATCTCCGCCTCACGCGCATTGTCGTACGGGACGCAGGGAAGGCACGTCCGGGCCTTCCGGCCGGGCTCCTCACCGAGGACGTGAAGGCGGTGACCGACGCCGAGGACATCGACGTCGTGGTCGAGGTGATGGGCGGCATCGAGCCCGCCCGGGCGTACGTGCTCGCCGCCCTCCGCGCGGGCAAGCCCGTCGTCACCGCCAACAAGGAGCTCATCGCCAAGCACGGCCCCGAGCTCTACGCGGCGGCCGACGCCACCGGTGTCGACCTGTTCTTCGAGACGGCCGCCGTCGCCTCCGTGCCGATCCTCCGCCTCCTCCGGGAGTCCTTCCTCGGCGAGGACATCACCAGCGTCCTCGGCATCGTCAACGGCACCTCGAACTACATGCTGACGCGCATGTCCGAGGAGGGCCTCGGCTACGCCGAGGTCCTGCGCCAGGCGCAGGAGGCGGGCTACGCCGAGCCCGACCCGACCAACGACGTGAGCGGTGCGGACGCCGCGTCGAAGCTGGCCATCCTCGCCTCGCTCGCCTTCAAGCGCGCCATCGCCGTCGACGACGTCGAGCGCGAGGGGATCGAGGGCCTGGAGCGCGAGGACTTCGAGATCGCGGACCGCTTCGGATACGTCATCAAGTCCGTCGCGAAGGCGGACGTGTTCGGTACGACGGGCGCCGGTGGGCGCGAGGTCGGCGTCCAGGTCTTCCCGGCGCTCGTGGACAGGAACCATCCCCTCGCCAACGTGCGCAACACCTTCAACGCCGTCTTCCTCCGCGGCAGCGCGGCCGGCGACCAGATGTTCTACGGGCACGGCGCCGGTCGTCTGCCGTCCGCGTCCGCGCTCCTGGGCGACCTGGTCACCGCGGCGGACCACGTGCGCCGCGGCACCCACCGCGCGGTGCCGCTCGGCAGCCCCGCGACGCTCCGGCCCACGGAGCTGCTCACGCACCCCCACTACCTCAAGCTGGACGTGACCGACGCGCCGGGCGTCCTGTCCGAGGTGACGGGTGTCCTGGGCCGCCACGGGGTGTCCATCCGTTCCATCACCCAGGAGGACCGTGCGTCGCGGGCGCGCGTCGTCTTCATCACGCACCGCGTCGAGGAAGGCGCGGTACGGAAGGCCGTCGAGGAACTCCGCGGCCTCGACAGCGTCCTGGGCGTCGGCGGCATGCTCCGCATCGTGGAGGCCTGAGCGGCCGGTTCGGTCTCGGGGCCGGCCCGGCCTCCGAGCCGACGAGCGTCGCGCGCGGCCGACCACTCCCCCGCCGAGGACCGGAACGGCCCCCAGGCAGTCCCACGGACCGATCGGCCCGCCCAGGGACCCGATCGGCCCGCCCAGGGACCGGGCGACCAACCCGAGGACCCGAACGGCCCGCCCAGGGACCGGGCGACCATCCCAGGGGTCCGAACGGCCCGCCCAGGACCCGGACGGCCCATCGGAGGACGCGATCGGTCCCGGTCGGGGAAGGCACATGTCCGCCGGTCGGGCGCGCCCGGCTCGATGGACACCCCTGCTGGGTAGACACCTGATGTGAACACGACGCTCGGCGCTCCGCGCATCGAACGGCTCCTCCAGGACGGGGTCCGCGCCCGGGTCTACCCCGGGGCCGCCTGGGCCGTCGGCGACGCCCGCGGGCTCCTGGCGGGCGGAGCCGTGGGGGTGCTCGCGCCCGGGCCGGCGGGCGGCGGACCGGTGCGGACCGACTCGCTGTTCGACCTGGCCAGCCTCACGAAGGTGATCGCCGTGTGGCCGGTCGTCGGCACGCTCGTCGGGTCCGGCAAGCTCGCGCTCGACGTCCGGCTCGGCGCCTTCTGGCCCGAGGCCGCCGGCCATCCGCTCGGCGACGTCACCGCGCTCCAACTCCTCACCCACACCGCCGGATTGCCGCTGCGCGCCAATCTGCGCGCGCTGTACGGCACCGATCCGCAGGACGTACGGGACGGAGTGCTGCGCGAGGTGCTGCGGCGGCGGCCCGGGGAGGCCGTCGAGTACACCGACCGGGCGGCGCTGATCCTCGGCTATCTCGCCGAGCACCTCACCGGCAGGCCCCTCGCGCGGCTCGCCGCCGAGCGGGTCTGGGCGCCGCTCGGCATGACGGAGACGCGGTACGGCCCGCTGCCGGCGCCGCTGGCGGCACGGGTCGCGCCGACCGAGTACGACGAGGGGACCGGCGCCCATCTGCGGGGCACCGTGCACGACTTCTCCACCCGGCTGCTCGGCGGGTCCTGCGGCATCGCCGGGACCTTCGCCCCCGCCGGGGACCTGGGGCGCTTCCTGCGGCACGTGCTCGATCCGGTCGGGCCGCCGTTCGGCCCCGCGTGGGTCGCGGACTCGCTGCGGGTCCGTACGGGCGAACTCGCACCGGCGCGCGGACTCTTCTGGCACCTCGCTCCGGGCACCGCCGTACGGGACGACGTGTGGGTGCACTACGGCTTCACCGGCACCGGCATGTGGGTCAGCCCGTCCCGGGGCCGTTGGGCGGTGCTGCTCACCAACAAGCTGTACTTCACGCGCGACACGGGACCGGTGACGGCGGTGCGCGACGCCTTCCGGGCGACCGTGTTCGGCGATCGGTGACGGCTCGGGCCACGGTGACCGGATCGGGCCGGGCTCGTTGCACGCCGTAAACGATCACGTGTGTGGTCGGTGAGCGAACGGGCAGTGGAGGCACGACCGTGGGAGACGAGCGGGCGGTACTGGTCAGGGACCTGGTCCTGGGTGACCCGGAGGACGTACGGCGGGCGGCGGACGAGCTGGGCGAGGGCGGTGCGGTGGTGCACGGCTTCGCCAACTTCTACGCGCTGACCGCGGGCACCGACCGGGAGGTCGTGGCGCGGGTCAACCGGATGAAGGGCCGTCCGCCCGGACAGGTCGGAGCCGTCACCACCGTGCCGGCCGGCATCCCGACCCTCTTCGACTGGACCCGGCTGCCCGCCGAGCTGCCCCGGCGACAGCTGTGGTCGCTGCTCGACGAGCTGTACGAACTCGGTCCGTTCGGCTTCCGCGGCCCGGCCGCGGAGCGGGTGCCCGGCCATCTGACCGCGGTCCGGGGCGGCACGCGGACCGTGCAGGTCATCGCGCCGGGCCGGCACTGCCCGTCGAACGAGTTCCTGCGCGCGGCCCTCGACCGTACGCGCGCCGACTGCCTGTTCATCACGTCGGCGAACCGCTCGCGCGAACTGCCCCATTGGCGCGGCGAAGGGGTGGCGGCGGACTTCCGGCACGAGTCGCGGGTACGGATCCTGGCGCACGCCGACGACGACGCGGCGCGGCTGCGGTACCCGTACCACGCGCCGGTGTCGACGAGCGTGGTCTCCTTCCACCGCGCGGCCGGGTGCGGCCGGGCGGGCCTGCCGGCGCTGACCCTGGAGCGGCAGGGCTCGCTGTCGGCCGAACACATCCGGTCCGTCGCCGCGAACCACGGCTTCGCCCTCACCCTCGCCCCGCAGGCGGGCGCCCGGACGGGCGCCCGGATCTACCCCCAGGCGACCGGACCCGACGGGCGATAGGGCCTCGGGAGCCAGGGGCACGCGCGGGCGTCAGGAGCCTGGAGAAACGCGCGGGCCTCGGGAGCCGGGGCACGCGCGGGCGCCGGGGCACGCGCGGGCGCCGGGGCACGCGCGGGCGCCGGAGGCTCGGGCGGGCGCCGGAGGCTCGGGCGTCAGGCGCCCGGGCCCGGGCGCCGCGCGGCGCGGTAGGCGCGGACGAAGGCGGCCACCCCTCCCTCGAGGATGCGGTCGGTCTCGGCCTGCGGGAGGGGCAGCACGCCGTAGTGGGAACGCTGGACGACGCTGGCGGTGGTCAGCGCCATGAAGTGGCCGCTCGCCAGGTCGGGGTCGCCGTGCAGGTCGAGCAGGCCTTCGTCGGCGAGCCCGGTGAAGGCGGCGGCGAGCGCGGCGGCGACCGGTCCCGGCCCGGCCTCCTGCCAGGCGGTGCGGACCTCTTCGGGCACGTGGTCGGCCTCGGCGGACAGGTGCCGGACCAGGGCGAAATGGTCCGGGTACTCCGCGATGAGGTCGGTGAACGCCCGGGCGAGCGCGACCAGGTCACGTTCGAGGGCGTCGGGGTGGGGCGGCCGCGCCGGATCCACGAGGGCGTGCAGCCGGGCCAGTTGGGCGTCCTTCACCTCGTGGGAGGTCCAGGTGACCACGGTCTGGAACAGCTGGGCCTTACCGCCCGGGAAGTGGTTGTAGAGCGTGCGCGTCGAGACGCCGGCCGCGGCGGCCAGGGCGTCGACGGAGGCGCGCGCGTAGCCCTCGCGACCGAAGGTCCCGCACGCCGCGCGGACCACCGCGAGCTGCTTCTCCAGCTTGCGGGGCGGGACCTCGCGGCGGGCCCGTTCCATCCAGGCGTCGTTGGTGCTGCTCATGACCGCACCTTATCGCTGCACCCACAGCCAGGTACAACGGGCGTTGCACTTTTTACAACGACCGTTGTACTTTCGTGGAGGGCCGGACGCACCGGGCGTCCCGACCGCTCCTGGAGGGGGATCCGCCATGTCCGAAGCCGCCGAAACCGCCGAGACGCCCGAGGCCGTCGACCCGCCCGAGGCCGCGTCCGAGACGGCCACCGCGCCCGCCCCGCTGCGCGTCGCCGTCCTCGTCGGCAGCGTCCGCGAGGGCCGTCAGGCGCGGCCCGTCACCGACTGGTTCCTCGGCGTCGCCGAGCGGCACGGCGGCCTGGAGCTCGACGTCGTCGACCTCGCCGAAGTCGACCTGCCCCTGGCCATGCCGGGCTGGGGCGGGGAGCCGAGCCCACGGGCCACCGCGGCGCTCGCCGAGGTCTCGCCGCGGCTCGCCGCGGCCGACGCCTTCGTGGTCGTCACGCCCGAGTACAACCACAGCTTCCCGGCCGCCCTGAAGAACCTCATCGACTGGCACCGCCCGGAGTGGCAGGCCAAACCGGTCGGCTTCGTCTCGTACGGCGGACTGGGCGGCGGCCTGCGCGCCGTCGAGCAGCTCCGGCTGGTCTTCGCCGAGCTGCACGCCACCACCGTGCGCGACGCGGTCAGCCTGCACGGCCCCTGGTCGGGGCTCGGGGAGGGCGGCGTGCCCCGCGACGCGGTCATCGCCGAGACCGCCGCCAAGAGCATGCTGGGCCGGCTCACCTGGTGGGGACGGGCGCTGCGCACCGCGCGCGCCGACCTGCCCTACGAGGGCTGAGCGGAGGACCGGCCATGAACACCGCACTGCTCCGCACACCGCGCACGCCCGCCGGGACCACTGCCGCCGCGCCGCTCGGCAGGGTCCTGACGGTCGTCGTCCTCGGCTCCGTCATGGCGGTCCTGGACATGACGATCGTGAACGTCGCCCTGCGCAGCCTCTCCGAGGCCTTCCAGGCGCCGCTCGCGACCATCCAGTGGACCGCCACCGCGTACACGCTCGCGCTCGCCGCCGTCATCCCCACCGCCGCCTGGACCATCGGGCGGTTCGGCGCCAAGCACACGTATCTGACCGCGCTCGTCCTGTTCACCCTCGGCTCGCTGCTCGCCGCCTTCGCCTGGGACGCGCCCAGCCTGATCGCCTTCCGCGCGGTCCAGGGCTTCGGCGGCGGACTGCTCATGCCGGTCGGGATGACGATGACGATGCGCGCCGCCGACCCCGCCCGGATGGGGCGGGCCATGGCCGTGGGCGGACTGCCCATCCTGGTCGGCCCGGTGATCGGGCCGACGCTCGGCGGCTGGCTCGTCGACGCCGCGTCCTGGCACTGGATCTTCCTGGTCAACCTGCCCCTGGGCGCGGTGGCGCTGGCCCTCGCGGGACGCCTGCTGCCCGCCGACGCGCCGCGCGCCGGCGCACCGGCCCCCCGCCTGGACGTCCCCGGCCTCCTGATGCTCTCCCCCGGTCTCGCCCTGCTGCTCTACGGTCTGGCGCGCGGCGGCGAGGGCGGCGACTACGCGAGCCTCGGGGCGCTGCTCCCGACCGCCGCGGGCGTGCTGCTCGTCGCGGGCTTCGTCCGGCGGGCCCTGACGGTCCGTGAGCCGCTGCTCGATCTGCGCCTGCTGCGCGACCGCACCTTCGCGGCCGGGATCGTCACCTTGGCCCTTTTCACCTGTGGATACTTCGGCTCGATGCTGCTCGGCCCGGTGTACTGGCAGGCCGTGCGGGGGTGGAGCGCGAGCGCGGCCGGGCTGCTCGCCGCGCCGGTCGGGCTGACCGTCGGCATCACCATGCAGATCGCCGCCCGCCGCATCGACACCGCCTCGCCCCGGCGGCTGGTCCCGACGGGCGTCGCCCTCGCGGCGATCGGCATGGGCCTGAGCGCGCTGCAGACCGGCACGGCGGACGTGGCGCCCTGGCGGGTGGTCGGCGCGGCGATGGTGATGGGCGTCGGCGCGGGCATGGTCCTGATGCCGACCATGACGACCGCGAGCCGCGACCTGCCGAAGGAGCGGATGGCGGCGGCCAGTACGGCGCTGAGCATCAACTCGCAGGTGGGAGCGTCGATCGGGACGGCCCTGTGCTCGGTCGTCCTCGGCGCGGCGGGCGCCGACCCGGCCGGCTTCCGCGTCGCGTACACGGTGGCGGCGGTCCTGATCGCCCTGGCCCTGCTGCCGGCCCTGTTCCTGCCGAGCCGTTCCCGCAACGCCCGCTGACCCCGCCGAAGGCGTCCGCCCCGGAACGGACCCCACCGAGCCGGTCGGCCCTGTTCCGCCGACCGACGCCCCCTCCCGAGTGTTCGGAGATCGAACGACACACGGGAGGGGGCGCGGCGTTCCCCGGGGGCCGAAGGCTTCCGCCCGGCAACTGGCCGTCCGCCCGCCGGCCCGCCAGCCCGTCCGACCGGGCCGCCTCCTCAGCCCACGAGCGTGGCGCCCAGCCAGACCGCACCGAGCCCGGCCGCGGTGCTCCCGAGGACGTTGGCCGCCGCGTAGCCGCGCGCGCCCGTCCCGTACAGCTTCAGCGTCTCGTACGAGAAGGTCGAGTACGTGGTGAGCGCACCGCACAGGCCGGTGCCGAGGAGCAGTCCGAGGCGGGCGGAGGCGACGCCGGTGAGCAGGCCCAGCGCGAGCGAGCCGACGACGTTCACCACGAACGTGCCCCAGGGGAACACGGAGTCGTGCCGGGCCTGGACCGCGCGGTCCGTGAGATAGCGCAGCGGCGCGCCGACGGCGGCGCCCGCGACGACGAGCAGCCAGTTCACCCGCGTGGCTCCCCCGGCCCGTACCGGACGACCTCGCAGGCGTCGAGCAGCACCAGGCCGCCCTCCGCCGTGACCTCCTCCAGCTCCGGCAGGAAGGCCCGCACCCGCTCCTCCGTGTCCACGATCACGACCGCCACCGGCAGGTCCTCGCCGAGCGAGAGCAGCCGGGTGGTGTGGACGAGGGAGGAGGCTCCGAAGCCTTCGACGCCGCGGAAGACCGACGCGCCCGCGAGACCGGCGGTGTGCGCGCGGTGCACGATCTCCGTGTACACCGGACGGTGGTGCCAGGTGTCCTGCTCGCCCACGAACACCGTCAGGCGCAGTGCCCGCCCTTCGAGCCGGGTCATCGGGCCCTCCTCTCGGGGGCGGCCCGCAGGACGGCCCGGGTCGCCACGACGGCCGCCCAGACGGCGGCGAGGGCGGTGACCGCGGTCGCCGACAGGTAGAGCATGCCGCGCGTGACGTCACCGTCGGCCAACAGCCGCTGGGAGTCCAGCGCGTAGGTCGAGAAGGTGGTGAACCCGCCGCACACGCCGGTGCCGAGGAAGGGCCTCAGGAGCGGGTGGGGCGGGGTGACGGTCTCGGTCGCGAGGACCATGAGCACGCCGAGGACGGCACAGCCCGTCGCGTTCACGGTGAGGATCGTCCAGGGGAAGGCGCCGGCCGGGGTCGGCCAGGCGAGGGTCGCGGCGTAGCGGGCGGTGGCGCCGAGCGCGCCCCCGAGGGCGATCACCCCGACCACCGGCAGCTGCGTGCGGAATGCCATGGCACCAGGTTAGGACCTGTCCGGCGCCCGTTCCGCAGACGACCGGAGCCCGGCGCTGCCCGCACCCGCTCCGCGCGGACGAACCGGCCCGGCACTGTCCGGCGCCGAATCCCGCGGGCGCCCTGCCGGGCGCGCACGGGCCCGTGCGGACGGGCACGGGCCACGTGAGCGAGGCGCACAGGCACGGCCCCCGGCCTGGGGCATTAACCGGGGCCCGGCCCGTGCAGCCTCGAAACGATGGTCCGGGCCGGGCCGTGAGCGGGTCAAAGCCGGTCCGGCGAGTCTGTCAGATCCCCCCTGGGGTATCGGGGATCCCCGGAGGGATCCGCGGGGGGTTGTGGTCCGGCCACCATCAGGCGGCCGATACGGGTGCCGGGTACACCTCGTGCCGGGCGGCACGGAGGCGCGAACGTGGAGCGTGCAGCGGGAGGGAGCTGCGCAACCCGTAGGGCAGGAGTGTCGTGAGTACATCCGTCGCAACCAGGTTCAGGACCGTCGCCGCGCACCGTGACGCGGCCGGCGAGGACGTGTACGGCGAACTCTGCGCCGCGCTCTTCTCCGGATTCCCGCGCCGTGACCAGCGCCTGAAGGCAGAGCAGTACCTGCGCGGTCTGCTGACCGCGCAGGGCCGCAAGTCCATCCGCAACATCGCCGCGCAGATCGGCGGTCCCGCCGCCGAGCAGAGCCTGCACCACTTCATCTCCAGTTCCACGTGGGACTGGCGGCCGATGCGGGCCGAACTGGCCCGCTTCCTGCAGCAGAGCAGCTGCCCGCAGGCCTGGGTGGTCCGGCCGATGCCGATACCGAAGGCCGGCCAGCACTCGGTCGGCGTCGACCGGCGCTTCGACCCCGAGCGGGGCCAGGTCTTCCGCGGCCAGCAGGCCTTCGGCGTCTGGTTCGCCTCGGAGGACATCAGCGTCCCCGTCAACTGGCGCCTCTTCCTGCCCGACCCGTGGGTCAAGGACCGCACCCGGCGCGATCGTGCGGAAGTGCCCGAGGGCGCGGCCGAGGAGACGCTGGAGGAGTGCGCGGTCAACGCGGCCCTCGACGCCGCCCGCTGGCCGGACGTGGCCCGCAAGCCGCTGCTGCTCGACATCCGCGGCGGCACCGGACGGGCGGCCCTGCACCGGCTCGCCCTCGCCGGTGTCCCGGTGGTCGCCCAGATCGACCCGAGCTGCCGGCTGACCGTCGCGGACCGCTCACTGCCCGGCTTCGGCTCCGGACCGCTCACCGCGCTGCAGATCCTGGAGTCGCTGAAGGGCCTGCGCCGCCCGGTGAGCTGGGTGGACTCGGCGGCCGGGATCCGCACCTCGCGCACCTCGCTCGCCACCGCCGTCCGGGTCACCCTGCCCGTGCCGGCGGGCGAGCGGCAGCGGCCGCTGCTCCTGCTCGGCGAGTGGGACGACCCGCGGCGCTCCCCCGCCCGGCTGTGGATCACCGACCTGACGGGCTCGGCGGTCGGCCCGCTGCTGCGGCTGACCAAGCTGTCGCGCCGGGTGGAGCGGGACTTCCGCCAGGTCGGCGAGGGGGCGGGCCTGCGGGACTTCGTGGGGCGCTCCTTCCGCGGCTGGCACCGGCACATCACGCTGGCCTCCGCGGCCCACGCGGCGACCGTGCTGGCCGCCGACTGGGACACCTCGTACGGCTCCGTCCACGGCCGTTCGGCGGGCTGATCCCGGACTGGGGCCCGGAAGTTGGGGCTTCCGGGCCCCGTACGCACTCAGGCCACCCGCTCCGCTGCAGGGCGTCCTACGGGGCGTCCTGCAGCGGAGCGGGTGGTGCGGGCGGGCGCGTGTCGGCCACCAGGTCGGCGCGCCGACGGGCAAGGACGTCACGGGTGCGCTGGAGCCGGAGGGCCAGCTGCACCTCCAGGACCTGGCCGGGCTTCTGCCACTCCGCACCGAGGAGTTCACCGATCCGCTCCAGGCGCCGCGAGACCGTGTTGGGGTGCACGTGCAGTGCCTCGGCCGCGTTGGTCGGGCTGGCCCCGGACGCGAAGTACGCCTCCAGGGTGCGGGTGAGATCGGTGAACCGCTCGGCGTCGTAGTCGAGTACGGGCCCGATGGCCGACTCGATGAAACCGTCGACGTCGTGGTCGTCGGACAGCAGCAGCCCGAGGAAGCCCAGGTCGTCCATGGAGGCCGCCGCGCCCGTGCCCCCCAGCGCGCTCAACGCGTCCAGGCAGCGCATGGCCTCCTGATAGAGCCGGCCCACGCTGTCCGGGCTCCAGCCGGGACCGGCCGCGCCCACCGACACCGGGTGCCCGAGCAGCGGCGCCAGCTCGCCCGAGACGGCCTTCGCTGCCGCCGAGGCGTCCAGGCCGGGCAGCAGCAGCACGATGCAGCCGCCCTGGACGGTCTTCAGCCCGGCCATCCGGTACGCGTACGAGGACGCCCACACCACGGCGCGGCCCTGCTCGCCGCCCTCGGGCCTGGCGACGACGAGGACGTGCGGCTTGCGCAGGTCGATGCCGAGCCGGCGGGCGCGCTGGGCGATCTGCTGGGGGGCGTGCTGGGGCTCGGCGAGCAGGTCGTCGAGGAGTTCGTCGCGGACGGGGCCCTCGGCGACGGCGGTGGAGCGCTGCATGAGGAGCAGGAAGGCGACGGACTGGGCGGCGAGTTCGAGCAGCCGCTCGTCCTCGCCGGTGAGCGGGGTGGCGGCGCGCACGACGAGGACGCCCAGGTCCTCGGAGCCGGCGATGACGGGCGCGACCCAGGTCCGGTCGGCCTCGGGGCCCCCCTCGGGGGTGGGCTGCCCGGTCGCGCCCCCTGTGAGGACCGGGCGACGGCCGGCGTGGGCGTCGAGGGAGGCCTTGGCGACCGCCTCCTCGTCGAGTCCGGAGATCCCCCCGGTGGAGGCCAGCGCGCGGCCGCCCGGGTCGCGGATCAGCACGCAGGCGTCGAGGGCGTCCCCGGCCGCCTTGGCGACGTTGCCGAGGTCGCCGCCGGCCAGGATCAGGTTCATGATCCGGCTGTGCGCCTCGCCGATGTAGCGCATGCGGGTGAGTCGGGTGCGGGCCCGGGAGCTGTCCCGTTCGAGTTCGGTGACCTCGGCCCGGGTCTGGTCGAGCAGCCCGGCCTTCTCGGTGGCGACGGCGGCGAGGTCGGCGAGCGAGCCGACGAGTCCGAGCTCGCCGGCCGTGAAGCGGCGGGTGCGACGGTCGGCCCCGTAGAGCAGGCCGAGGCAGGTGTCGCCCGCGCGCAGCGGTACGGCGAGGAAGGCGCGCAGGCCCTCGCTCGCTACGAGCTCGTCGATCGCGGGCAGCCGGGCGAAGCGCTCGTCCGCGAGATGGTCCTCGGTCCAGACGGGCGCGCCGAGCGTGCGGGCGAGACCGCCGATGCCGTCCTCGTCCAGGGCGCCGGGCCAGCCGGCCGCCGGGTCGGGCGCGGCCAGGTCGCCCTCGGTGGCGTGCAGGACGCGCAGCCCGTGCGCGTCGCGCAGGGTCACGAAGGCGACGTCGAGGTCGAGGAGCCGCTCGGCCCGGCGGACGATGACCCGCAGCAGGCCGTCCAGGTCGTACGGGAGGGTCAGATCGCGGGCCGTGTCGGCGAGCGCGTCGAGGCCCGCGTCGCGCTGCTCGCGGCGGGCGAGCGCGTGACCGACCCCGGTCGCGAGCTGAACGGCCCTTTCCAGCTCGGCCCTTCGGGCTTCGGACAGGCCGTCCGCCCGGGCTCTGTCGAGGAGTTCGACGAACCGCTCCTGCGGTGCCTGCTGGGCGAGAAGCTCCAGCACGGCGAGCGCATCGGCGCCCCCGCCCCCGTCCGCGCCGTGGTGGGACATGACTCAACTCCCGCTGCTGAGCAGAACCGGGCGCCGCAGTGGAAACCCGTACCGCTGGCCGAACCTAAATCGGTCGTGGATGACGGTCAACGGTGAGATCGACCACTTCATTCCTGTTCGCTCCTCTTCGGCCCGTTCCGCTCCCCCGAAGGTGCCCGGACCACCTGTGCGGCCGTCGAGTGGTGTGCCACGCCCACCTTGCCGGGCCGTCGGCGGGCGGGTCACCGTGGGCCCATCGCGCCCGACGGAGCGTCAGGAGCGGGCGGGGCCGGGCGGGTCCGGGCACCCCGGGAGCGCCGACCCCGGGGTGCCCGGTCCGGTCGGCGGCCCGCCGGAGCGGACGCCGCGTCAGACCGGCGCACCGGCCGCGGCCGGTACACCGAGGCCGACGCCGACCCCCACGCTGACGCCCGCGCCCGCCGGCAGTCGGGCCCAGGAGCCCAGGGCCTGCGCCGGCACCCGGGGGCGGGTCGCCTCCCGGACCGTCAGGAGCGAGCGATGGAGCCGGCGCAGCCGCGCCGAGGGCTCCCGGCCGCCGTCCGCCTGGAGGCCGGCGCACAGCCGGCGGTAGGCCTCCAGGGCGTCGTCGGTGCGGCCGGAACGCAGCAGGGCGACCATGAACTGGGCGTGCAGCGACTCGTTGGCGGGGTGCCGGGCGGCGAGCACGGCGAGTTCGGGAACCATCTCGGCGTGCCGACCGAGGCCCAACTGGGCTTCCACCCACTGGTCGAGCACACTGAGCCGGGAGGCCTCCAGGCGCTCGATCTCGGCGCGCAGCCGCGGCCCGGCGTCGACGCCGGCGTACGGCTCACCACGCCAGAGCGCGAGGGCCTCGCCGAGGCGGAGCGCGGCGCGCGACAGGTCGCCCCCCTCCATGGCGCGGTATCCCGCTCCGGCCGCGCGCTCGAACTGCCAGACGTCGTGGGAGCCGCCGCCGGTGTCGAGACGGTAGCCGCCGGACTGGGCGGCCAGCACGGTCTCGGCGGTGCGGCCGGCCGCGTCCTTGCGGCCGCGGGGCAGCGCCGCGGCGATCAGGGACCTCAGCCCGTGGATGTGGGAGTGGAGTTCGGCGCGCGCTCCACGCGGGGCGCCGGACGGCCACACCTCCTCCATGAGGACGGAGACCGGGACGATCTGGTCGGCACCGGCGGCGAGCAGGGCGAGCAGTCGTCGCGGCGCGGCGGCGGTCGGGGTGATCGACACCCCGTTCTCGCCCACCGACAGTCCCCCCAGGATCCGGACGTCCACCTTGCCCCCTCAGTGTCTGCGCACGGGATGACCCTGGACGATTAGAAAAGAGACCGCGGTGCATGTCAATAAGAAACCGGGCGGTACGGAAACACTGGACCCTGAGGACTGGATTTTCGTCCCTTTTGCCACGACTTGCTCCCCTCAACAGTGCGTGAAGCCACAGGGAAACGTACCCGCGAATCCAGTTACTGGACCCACGGGTATGCTTTGAGGAAGGTTTTCAGGCATGAGCGCGGGTCGCTTCCAGCCAGGGCGTTCAACAAACCGCCAAGGCGGTTTTCTTTGAGGACCGACGTCGCCCATGATGCCGCGTGGAGCGGCTCACCAGAAGGGTGCCCGCGGTGAAGACTTGTGGCCGGGAGTCGACTCGTCGGCGGCTAGGAGGTGACGTCCTCGCCGAGGCCGAGGGCCCTCGCGCCGCGCCCGGGCTCCAGATCGAGCATGGTGAGGACGGACGGGACCACGATGCTCGGCAGTAAGTGGTGGTACAGCGACGACGCCCAGTGCTCCATCGAGGTGCGGTCGCCCTCCAGGGCGTGCGCCATCAGGTTGAGCCCCGCGTAGGCGCCCACGACCAGGGGGGCCACCTCCGCCGGATCGGCGTGCGGCAGCAGTTCACCGCGCTCCTTGGCCTCGTTGAGCAGGCCCAGGAGGATCTCGGTCCACTCCCGGTACGGGCCGCTGCGGTTGAGGTCGTGGCCGCCCTGGTCGAGGGTGAGCCGCACACTGCCGCTCAGCACCCGGTCCCGGGTCAGCCGGTGCGCGAACACCATGCCGACGTCCACGAACTCCTGCACCTTCGACAGCTGCGGTCGCGCCGTGGGCACGACCGACACCTGGGCGTCGATCACCGCGTGCGCGAGGTCTTCCTTGGAGTCGAAGTGGAAGTAGAGCGCGCCTTTGGTGACCTGGGCGCGCGCCAGGATGTCGGAGAGCTTGGCGGCCTCGTAGCCCCGCTCGTCGAAGACGGCGGCGGCCGCCTCCAGGATGGCCTTGCGAGTGCGGATCGCCCGATCCTGCTTCGCCATGGAGTCCCGTCCCTCTCCGTTGCCCGAACCGGCATCCCGGTGGCCCGAGAAAACAAACCTAGGGGTACCTTATTTTCCGGCGACTGGAAGATACCCGAAGGCCCGTGCGCCGGGAACCGGAGCATCGCGCCAGACCCGTCCACAAGCCTCTCACCTGGGACTTCACCGAGATGCCCGAGTACGAGAACGTCAGGTCGGGGCCACGGACCCGACCTGACGCCCCGTCGGTGATCGCCGCGCGTCACGCAGGGCGACGGGAAAACCGACCCTTCGGTCGCCTCAGCCGGTGACGACGGCCGAAGCGGTCAGCAGACCGAAGGCCGCCAGGATCAGCAGGGTGCGGACGACGTGGAAGGCGTTCCAGCGCTTCTCGAAGGCCACCCGCACGGCGGCGGCCGGCTCGCCGGTCCGCTCCGAGGCCGCCAGGGCGGTGTTGAGCGGGATGTTGCCGGCGACGGTGACCAGGTGGTTGGCCACCGCGCACACCAGTCCGGCGACCACCAGCCACTTCTGGGTAACGGTGCGCCCGTCGACCGGCACGAACAGGGCGGCGGCCGGGAAGACCACGACCCCGAGGAAGACCACCAGGAACACCGGCCTCGGCACGTACTCGTTGATCCGCCGCATGGCGGTGACGAACTCCTCGTCCGCCAGCCGGGCGAGCGCGGGCATCACACCCGTGCGGAAGATCAGCATGAATCCGGCGTAGAGGCCGGTGGACACGACGGCGAGGGCGAGCAGCAGGGCGGCCATGGGCATCATCATGACCGATCACCCCGCGTACGGGTCACCGGAACCGCCCAGTCCGTCGGCCTGCCGGATCGCCTCGGCCAGCTCGCGCACCGACGCCGAGCGCGCCCGCTCGGCCAGCGAGCCGGCCCGGGCGGCGAGGCTCGACAGGGACGGCGCGCCCGGCATCGTGCCGCCGCGCAGCCGGTCGGCGAAGTAGGCCGCGACGGCGGTCAGTTGGAGGCTGTCGTGGCCGTCGCCCCAGATCGGCGCGGTCAGCGCGGCGGTGTCCACCGCGCCGGAGCGCTCGTGCGGGGCCCGGGTGGCCGGGTCCAGCCAGCGCACGGTGGCGGTGGCGACCCTCCCGTGCGCCTCCGGCTTCAACTGGACCGCGTACAGGGCCGTCACCGTGTGCCCGGCCCCGACCTCGCCGCCGTCGACCCGGTCGTCGCGGAAGTCCTCGTCCGCGACCTTGCGGTTCTCGTAGCCCATCAGCCGGAAGCTCCGCACGGTCCTCGCGTCGAAGGCGACCTGCGCCTTGGCGTCGCGGGCGCGCAGCTCCACATGCCCCGGCAGCTGGTCGACGAAGACCTTGCGGGCCTGCTCGGGCGTGCCGACGTAGGTCGTGTGCCCGTCGCCCTTGTCGGCGAGCTTCTCCATGAAGGCGTCGCCGTACTCGCTGCCGACGCCGACGCCGAACAGGGTGATCCCGTACTTCCGGCGCTCCGTGTCGATGCGTTCCAGGATGCCCGCCGCGTCCGTGTCACCCGTGTTGGCGAGCGCGTCGGAGAGCAGCACGACCCGGTTGGTGGCGCCCTTGCGGTGCCCCTCGACGGCGACGTCGTAGCCGGTGCGGACGCCGGCCTCGACATTGGTGGACGAGCTGACCCGCAGCCCGTCGACGATGTCGTGGATCCGCTCGCGGTGGCCGCCGACCCGGGTCATGGGCAGCCGGGTCTCGGCCTCGTCGCTGAAGGTGACGAGAGCGAGGGAGTCGTCGTCGCGGAGCCGGTCGGCGAGCAGCCCGAGCGACTCCTTGACGAGGTCGAGCCGGCCGGGCTCGCCCATGGAGCCGGAGACGTCCACGACGAACGTGAGGTTGGCGGGCGGCCGTTCCCCGTCGCTCGGCCGGGTCGCGAGGCCGACCCGGACGAGCGCCCAGCCGTCGGCGTCCGAGCGGGCACCGTCGAGGGTGACGCTGAAGCCGTTGTCCTTCGGGCGCGGATAGTCGGGCCTGAAGCTGTTGACGAACTCCTCGGGCCGCACCTCCGCCGGGTCGGGCAGGCGCCCCTCGGCGAGCGAGCGCCGGGCGTACCCGTAGGAGGCGGTGTCCACGTCGAGCGCGAACGTGGACAGCCGCTCGGGCGCCTCGGGCGCGCCTGAGGGCGCCCCGGAACGCCGGGCGTCGGGCGCGGGCGCGCCCCGGTCCCTCGCCGCACCGTCGGCGCTGGTCCGCCCGCCTCCGCCTGAACCCGCCGAGCAGCCGGTCAACAGCAGCGCACCGCCGAGCAGTCCGGCGAGCGCGACGCGGAAGGCCTTCCTTGCCATGTCCATCTCCCCCCATTGCAGAGCCACTTGTGAATGTGACGTCCGAGGAGGCCGGACGGAGCAGACGAAGGAGTTGCGGAAGGATCTCAATGCGGCAACGGCGGCGGGGGCACACCGCAGTGGCAGGGACTCGCCAGCTTTGTCAACAGGGGTTGTCACCGTACGCAGTCACGTGCGTACATGGAGTGGCACACCGATCGGGCGGGGGTGGTCAGCGGTGGCAGAGACTGCGGGCTCCGTGATGCTCGCCCGTTCGGCGATGGGCCGTGCCGGCCCGGAGCTCCAACGCCCTCCCGGGCGCCCGGTGCGCGGCACGCGCCGGGTCAGCGCCGCGCTCGCGGGCCTGGCCGCCTCGGCGCGGCACGAGCTGCTGACCTTCGACGACCCGGCCGCCTCCGCCTCGCGTGCGATTCCCGAGCCGTTCCTGGAGTTGGCAGGAGCGTGCATGCGAGCGGCGGCGGAACGGGCCGGCGAGGTCCGCCGCATCGTCCCGCGACACGCCCTCCCCCAGGTCGCCGGCGCGATCCGGGTCCCGGGCCGGGCGAGGGTGGCGGACGCGATCCCGTTCAAGATGATCCTGGTGGACCGCACGGTCGCGGCCGTCCCCCTGGACCTGGAGCTCCACTACAACGGCCTGCTCCTGATCCGCGACCCCGTCGTCGTCCAGGCCCTGGTCCGCGCCCACCACATCTCCTGGGCCGCGGGCCAGGAACTGGCAGGCCTCACACCCCCGGCCCGCGAACTCCCCCCACAGCTCCGCCCGGTCCTCGAAGCCCTCCTCGCCGGCCTCACCGACGAAACGGCCGCGGCCCGCCTGGGCATGTCCCCCCGCACGTACAGCCGCCGCGTGGGCGAACTGATGGCCGCCCTGGGCACGACGAGCCGCTTCCGCGCGGGGGCGGAAGCGGCTCGTCGGGGGTGGGTGTGAGGACGACCGGGCGGCAGCGCCCGGTCGCCTACGACACGATGTCCTTCCGCGCGAACCCCCGGAACGCCAGCGCGAAGAGGATCACCGCGTACGTCACCGAGATCGACGCTCCCTTCGCCATGCCCGCCCACTCCAGTTGGGGCTGGAGGGCGTCGGCCCAGGCGAATTGCCAGTGGGCCGGGAGGAAGGCGCGCCAGTCGCCGAGGGCGGTGACGGCGTCGAGGACGTTGCCGACGATGGTGAGGCCGACGGCGCCGCCGACCGCGCCCAGGGGGGCGTCGGTGCGGGTGGAGAGCCAGAAGGCGAGGCCCGCCGTGACGAGTTGGGAGACGAAGACGAAGGCGACCGCCACGGCGAGGCGGAGCACGGCGTCGGAGGCGGGAAGGGCACCGCCGGTGGGGAGTTTCAGGGGGCCCCAGCCGTAGGCGACCGTGCCGGCGGCCAGGGCGACCAGCGGGAGGAGGAGCATCGCGGCCGCGCTGAAGGCCAGGGCCACCGTGAGTTTGGACCACAGGAGGCGGGCGCGCGGGACCGGGGCGGCGAGGAGGTAGCGCAGGGACGACCAGCCGGCTTCCGAGGCGACCGTGTCGCCGCAGAAGAGGGCGACCGGGATCACCAGGAGGAAGCCCGCGGAGACGAAGAGGCAGGTCGCCGCGAAGTTGGCGCCCGAGGCCGTCGCCGTGTCCATCAGGGTGATCCGGGTGTTGTCCGCGCCGTCCGGGCCGCCGCCGATGGCGAAGGCGGCGATCAGGATGAACGGGAGGGCGGCCAGGATCCCGGCCATGACCAGGGTGCGGCGGCGCTTGAGCTGGCGTACGGCCTCGACGCGCAGCGGCAGGGTGCGGCCGGGGGCGTAGCCGAGGGCGGCTGCGGTGGTCATGCGGTCTCTCCTCCGATCAGGGTCAGGAACGCGTCCTCCAGGCGCCGGTGCGGGCCGACCCCGGTCACCGGTACGTCCAGGCGGACGAGTTCGCCGACCAGGAAGGTGGCGGTCCGCCCGTTCAGGCGGACCAGCAGGCCCGCGTCGACCCGTACCGCGCCCAGCTTCTCCACCACCGCGTCCGGCACCTCGCCGTCCAGGGTGACGAGGAGGGTGTCGTCGGAGCCGGTGATCTCCTCGACCGGGCCGGCCTGGACCAGGCCGCCGCGGTCCATCACCACCAGGTGCGTGCAGGACTGTTCGACCTCGGCGAGGAGGTGGCTGGAGACGATCACCGTGCGGCCGGCGGCGGCGTAACGGATCATCACCTCGCGCATCTCGCGGATCTGCGGCGGGTCGAGGCCGTTCGTCGGCTCGTCCAGGATCAGCAGGTCCGGCAGGCCGAGCATGGCCTGGGCGATGGCGAGCCGCTGCCGCATGCCCTGCGAGTAGGTGCGGACGGCGCGCTCCAGGGCGCCGCCCAGGTTGGCGATGCGCAGGGCCTCGTCGATGTGGGCGTCCTCGGCGGGGCGGCCGGTGGCCCGCCAGTACAGGTCCAGGTTCTCGCGGCCCGACAGGTGCGGCAGGAAGCCCGCGCCCTCGACGAAGGCGCCGACCCGGGAGAGCACCGGGGCGCCGGGGCGGACGGCCTGTCCGAAGACGCGGATCTCCCCCTCGTCGGGGGTGATGAGGCCCATCAGCATGCGCAGGGTGGTCGTCTTGCCGGCGCCGTTGGGGCCCAGCAGGCCGAGGACCTGGCCCTGTTCGACGCGGAAGGACAGGTCGCGCACGCTGTAGCGGTCGCCGCCCGCGTACTTCTTCGACAGACCCGTGATCTGGAGGGGGACGTCGGCGAGTTCCCGGTCGGGCGGCGGGGCGGTCGTGCGGCGCCGTGCCGTGAGCAGGAGTGCGGCGGCGAGCACGACGCCGAGCAGCGGGAGGCCCCACACCCACCACGGCAGCCCCGCCGCCTCGGTCGCCACCGCCGGTGCGGTGGGCACCGTCAGCGGGCCCGCGACGGCGACCGTGTACGTGGCGGGGGCGGCCGGGGAGGCGTAGCCGAGGTCGGTGGCGGCGAGGACCAGTCGCAGCCGGTGCCCGGAGGCCACCTCGTGGTCGACCGCGGGGAGGGTGAGGTCCACGGTGCGGCCCTTGGCGGCGCCGTCGACCCGTACCGGCGTGACGAGCTGGGCGGGCAGCACCTGCTGTCGGCCGTCCGGCCCCACGTCGTACACCTTGGCGAAGAGGACCGCCGAGCCGTCGGGGGCGGTCGAGGTCACGCGGACCGTGACGGTCGGGGCGCCCGTGATCCGGATCGGCTGCGACTGCGGCCGGGCGTCGAAGGCCGCGAACTGGCCCGGGAAGTCGAGGGAGAGCCCCACCCCGAGGGAGGAGAGCTGGGAGAGGCCGCCGCCCAGGCCGGGGACGGCGGAGAGGGCGGGCGGGCCCGCGCCCGCCGGATTGGCGAAGGAGCGCTGCGGTCCGGAGAGGGCGACGGCCACGGGGCCGGCGCCGAGGCCGGGGTAGCGGTCGGCGGTGGCGCCGCGCAGGGTGGCGCGCCCGTCGGTGGAGTCGACGCCTCCGGTACGGCTGACGCGGAAGGCGGGCCCGGTGTCGACGGAGGTGTCCTGCTTCAGGTAGCGGTCGAACCAGCTGGTGATGCGGGCCTGGACGCGGCCGGTCTCGCGGTCGCCGCCGTCGTGGCCGCCGGCCGTCCAGTCGACGGCGACGGGGGCGCCGTTGGCGGCGACGGTCCGTGCCATGGCGTCGGACTGGGCGAGCGTGAAGAGGGAGTCGGCCCGGCCCTGCACGATCAGCGCGGGCACCTTGATGCGGGCGCCGACGGCGGAGGGGCTGCGGGCCTCCAGGAGGGCGCGGGCGGCGGCGTCCGGCTTCCCGGAGACGGCGACGCGCTGGTAGAGAGCGCAGACCTCGGGGCTGAAGCGCCCGCAGGGGTCGCCCCTGTCACCGCCCGTCGGGTCGCTGCCCGTCGAGAAGAAGATGCCGGCCCAGAGCTTCTTGAAGACGCCGTTCGGGAAGAGGGCGTCGGCGAGGTTCCAGTACGTGATCTGGGGCGCGACGGCGTCGACGCGCGGGTCGTACCCGGCGGCGAGCAGGGAGATCGCGCCGCCGTAGGAGGCGCCGGTGACGCCGACGCGCGGGTCGCCGGGCCGGTCGAGGAGCACCTCTGGGCGTGCGGCGAGCCAGTCGACGAGTCCGCGGACGTCCTTGACCTCGCGCTGCGGGTCGTTGAGGCCGATCTGTCCGGTGGAGGCGCCGAAGCCGCGGGCGGACCAGGTGAGGACGGCGTAGCCGTCGCGGGCGAGCTGTTCGGCCTGGGCGCGGACGTCGTCCTTGGAGCCGCCGAAGCCGTGGCCGAGGAGGACGGCGGGGCGGCGGCCGGCGGCGCCGGCGGTGAAGTACGAGGTGTCGAGGCGGACACCGTCGAGGTCGAGCGTCCGGTCGGCGCGGGTCACGGGCGCGGGTCCGTCGGAGGCGACGGCGTTCCAGGTGGCGCCGCCGCCCGCGAGCACGGCGAGGACGGCGGCGACCGCGGCCCACCGCGGCAGACCGGGTCGCGGAAGGCCCTTCCGGGGAAGTCGCAGCTGCATGGGTCGAGCCTAGGCGCCGCGGCGGGCGCGGCTCGGCTGCCCAGGGGCGGAGAGGCGCGGCCTCCTCAGGTCGTACGCCGTACGGTCCCGTACACCAGACGCGGTACGCGTGAGCGGGAGGTACGGGTGGAGATCCGGCGGGCGACGACGGTGGCGGAGCTGATGGCGGCGGGCCGGTTGTACGACGCGCCGCCCCGTGAGGAGTGGGCAGCCGGCTTCCTGGCGGCCCCGGGGCACGTGCTGCTGATCGCGTACGCGGCGGACGGCTTCCCGGCCGGCTTCGTGTCGGGGATCGAGATGCGGCACCCGGACAAGGGCGTGGAGATGTGCCTGTACGAGCTGTCGGTGGACGAGGGGCACCGACGCCGGGGCGTGGGGCGGGCGCTGACGGAGGCGCTGGCGGCGGAGGCGCGGGAGCGCGGCTGCTACGGGATGTGGGTGGGTGTGGACACGGACAACGAGGCGGCCCTGCGGACCTACGGGGCGGCGGGGGCGGCGGACGAAGGGGTGTTCGCGATGCGGGGGTGGACGTTCGGGGAGGATTGACGGACCGGTCGCCGAGCGCGGGCGCCGGATCGAGGCAAGGGAGGGGACGAAGTTGTCCGACCTGGAGTTCCACGCCCGTGTCGCCGCCCACGGCGACGTCCTGGGCGTGGGCATCGGCGCGCGACCCGAGGAGTGGGAGGCCCGGCTGGGCGCCGATTACGTCGACGACAGGAGCGGGGCGCTGTTGCGCCGGGACCACGGGCTGGTGGAGCTGACGTTCCAGGAGGAGCGCGGCTCCTGGTCGTGCCTCGGGTTCACCGTCCAGGTCCACCGGCTGCGGTGGGACCCCGGGTCCGCCGTGCCGGCGGCCCTGTGGGACGCGTACGGCGGCTTCGGCCGGTCCGTGCGTTTCGGCGACCTGACGGCCGCGGTCGCCGCCCTGGGCCGTACGGTCGAGCCGGACGACGACGGCACGGCCGCCGACTTCCGCCGCTACCGCGTTCCCGGGTCCGGCGTCCGCGTCCTGGTCCGCCTCGCTCCCGGCACGCCGGAGGCGGAGTGCCCGGTGGAGAAGCTCGACGTGTCCCCGGCCTGGTGGGGCGTCACGGGCTGACCGGGGCCGGGTGCCCGGGGCCCGCGGGTACGAGCCGGCCGAGGAGCTCGTCCCCCGCCGGGTACGGCCGCTCCTCGGGCAGCAGCCGCTCGGCTTCCGCCGAGCGCCCTTCGCGGACGAGGGCGTGGATCTCGTGCGCGAGGGGGGTCACGTCCCGGATGCCGGCGGTCCACTCGTCGGCGTAGCGGCGGGAGGCCTCGCCGGCGAGGCCGAGCTGGAGCGAGCGGTGGGGCAGCGGCCGGTGGTGCAGATCGCGCTCGGGGTCCCACTGGACGCGGGCCGGGGCGCTCTTCAGCTCCCGCTTCCAGGCGGTCCGGTCGGGGTGGAGCCCGCGGACGTAGTGGGACAGGCAGGCGTGCCGCAGGGCCCACTCGAAGCCCTCGCGGGTGATCTCGACGGCGAGGACGGTCTCCTGGCCCTCCTTCAGGCCCCAGCCGCAGCGGTAGGCCATCCACAGGAACGAGGGCTTGATCCAGGTCATCCGGTCCCGCTTCCACGCGGCCGGGAAGCGGCCGTCGCGGGCCGCCGGGAGGCCGATCGACGGGCGGTAGGCCTGGTAGACGGTCACCGTCGTGTCGGTGTGGGCGGCGCGGATCTGGTGCTTCGGGGGCTGAACGGGAACGGACATGGCCCCCAGGGTGCGTCGGGACGCACCGTGGGGGCCAGTGGATTTCCGGGGATCAGTGGTTGCGCGGGAAGCCCAGGTCCACGCCGGTCGGCGCCTCGGACGGGTCCGGCCAGCGGGTCGTGACGACCTTGCCGCGGGTGTAGAAGTGGACGCCGTCGTTGCCGTAGATGTGGTGGTCGCCGAAGAGCGAGTCCTTCCAGCCGCCGAAGGAGTGGTAGCCCACGGGGACCGGGATCGGGACGTTCACGCCGACCATGCCGGCCTGGATCTCCATCTGGAAGCGGCGGGCGGCGCCGCCGTCGCGGGTGAAGATCGCGGTGCCGTTGCCGAACGGCGAGGCGTTGATGAGGGCCACGCCCTCCTCGTAGGTCTCGGCGCGCAGCACGCACAGGACCGGGCCGAAGATCTCGTCCTGGTAGGCCTTGGCCGTGGTCGGCACGTGGTCCAGGAGGGACAGGCCGATCCAGTGCCCGTTCTCGTGGCCGTCGACGGTGTAGCCGGTGCCGTCGAGGACGACCTCGCAGCCCTCGGCCGCGGCGCCGTGCACGTACGAGGCGACCTTGTCGCGGTGGACGGCCGTGATGAGCGGGCCCATCTCGGAGGTCGGGTCGTTGCCGGGGCCGATCTTGATCTTCTCGGCGCGCTCGCGGATCTTCTGGACCAGCTCGTCGCCGACGGAGCCGACGGCCACGACCGCGGAGATCGCCATGCAGCGCTCGCCGGCCGAGCCGTACGCGGCCGAGACCGCCGCGTCGGCGGCCGCGTCGAGGTCGGCGTCGGGCAGCACCAGCATGTGGTTCTTGGCGCCGCCGAGCGCCTGGACGCGCTTGCCGTTGGCGGAGGCGGTGGTGTGGATGTGGCGGGCGATCGGGGTCGAGCCGACGAAGGAGATCGCGGAGACGTCCGGGTGCTCCAGGAGCCGGTCCACGGCCACCTTGTCACCGTGCAGGACGGTGAAGACGCCGTCCGGCAGGCCCGCCTCGGCGAGCAGCTCGGCGATCTTCAGGGACGGCGACGGGTCCTTCTCGCTCGGCTTGAGGATGAAGGTGTTGCCGCAGGCGATGGCGAGGGGGAACATCCACATCGGCACCATGGCCGGGAAGTTGAACGGGGTGATGCCGGCCACCACGCCCACCGGCTGGCGGATCGCGGCCACGTCCACCCGGTTGGAGACCTGGGTGGAGAGCTCGCCCTTCAGCTGGGTGGTGATGCCGCAGGCCAGGTCGACGATCTCCAGACCGCGGGCGACCTCGCCGAGCGCGTCCGAGTGCACCTTGCCGTGCTCGGCGACGATCAGCTCGGCGATCGCGTCGCGGTTGGCGTCGAGCAGCGCACGGAACTTGAACAGGATCGTGGTGCGCTGGGCCAGCGAGGAGGTGCCCCAGGTCTCGAAGGCGGCCTTGGCGGAGGCGACGGCCGCGTCGACCTCCTCGACGGAGGCGAGCGCCACCTGCGTGGTGACGGCGCCGGTGGCCGGGTCGGTGACCGGGCCCCAGTTGCCCGACGTGCCCTCGACGGTCTTGCCACCGATCCAGTGGTTGACGGTCTTCGTCATTACGTACTCCTTCAGAGATGGCGGCGTCGGGCGGTGACGTGCCGGTCGTACTCCTCGCGGGCCTTGACCGCCGACGGGCGGGTCGAGGTCTCGGCCACGGGCACATCCCACCACGCCTGGGCGGGGGGCGCGCCCGACACACTGTCTGCCGTTTCGGTCTCGACGTAGACACATGTGGGAACCGTCGCCCCGCGCGCTTCCGCGAGGGCTTCCCGCAGGTCACGCACGGTGCGGGCGCGCAGCACCCGCATGCCGAGGGAGGCGGCGTTGGCCGCCAGGTCGACCGGCAGCGGCGGACCGGTGAAGGAACCGTCGTCCGCCCGGAAGCGGTAGTCGGTGCCGTACCGCTCGGCGCCGACGGCCTCGGACAGGCCGCCGATCGACGCGTATCCGTGGTTCTGCAGGATGACCACCTTGACGGGCAGTCGCTGCTGCACGGCGGTGACGATCTCGGTGGGGTTCATCAGGTACGTCCCGTCGCCGACGAGCGCCCAGACGGGCCGGCCGGGCGCGGCGAGCGCGACGCCGACGGCCGCGGGGATCTCGTAGCCCATGCACGAGTACCCGTACTCGACGTGGTACTGGTCGGCGGACCGGGTCCGCCACAGCTTGTGGAGGTCGCCGGGGAGGGAGCCGGCCGCGTTGATCAGGATGTCGTCCCCGGTGCACAGGGTGTCGAGTACGCCGAGCACCTGGACCTGGGTGGGGCGGGCGGTCTCGTCGGGGACGGCGTGGGCGGCGCGGACCCGGGCCTCCCAGCGGAGCTTCTCCTCGGCGCACTCGTGCGCGTAGGGCGCGGTGACGTGGTGCTGCTCCAGCAGCGAGTGCAGCTGTTCCAGGCCCTCCCGGGCGTCCGCGACCAGCGGGAGCGCCGCCATTCTGTGGCTGTCGAAGGCCGCGACGTTGAGGTTGACGAACCGCACGCCGGGGTGGCCGAACAGGGTCGAGGACGCGGTGGTGAAGTCGCTCCAGCGGGTGCCGACCCCGATCACCAGGTCGGCCGTGCGGGCCAGGTGGTCGGCGGCGGCGGTGCCGGTGTGGCCGATGCCGCCCATGTCCTGGGGGTGGTCGTGGGGCAGCGCTCCCTTGCCGGCCTGGGTCGAGGCGACCGGGATGCCGGTCCGCCCGGCGAAGTCGGAGAGCGCCTCCTCGGCCCCGCTGTACTTGACGCCCCCGCCGGCGACGATCAGGGGACGGGCGGCCCGGCCCACGGCCTCCGCCGCCGCGCCCAGCTCGTCCTCGTCCGGCGCGGGGCGCCGCACCCGCCAGGTCCGCTCGGCGAAGAACCTCTCGGGCCAGTCGTATGCCTCGACCTGTACGTCCTGCGGGAGGGCGAGGGTGACGGCGCCGGTGTCCGCGGGGTCGGTGAGGACCCGCATCGCTTCGAGGGCGGCCGGGATCAGGGCCTCCGGGCGGACGATCCGGTCGAAGTACCGGGAGACGGGCCGCAGGCAGTCGTTGACGGAGACGTCGCCGGCGTACGGGACCTGGAGCTGCTGCAGGACGGGGTCGGCGGGGCGGGTGGCGAAGGCGTCGCCGGGCAGCAGCAGGACGGGCAGCCGGTTGATCGTGGCGAGGGCGGCGCCGGTGACGAGGTTGGTGGCGCCGGGGCCGATGGAGGTGGTGACGGCGTGCGCCCGGAGCCGGCGGGACTGGCGGGCGTGGCCGACGGCCGCGTGCACCATGGCCTGTTCGTTGCGCCCCTGGTGGTACGGCATGAGCTCGGCGTACTCGACGAGGGCCTGGCCGATCCCGGCGACGTTGCCGTGCCCGAAGATGCCCCAGGTGGCGGCGATCAGGCGCTGCCGTACGCCGTCGCGTTCGGTGTACTGCGCGGCGAGGAAGCGCACCAGGGCCTGGGCGACGGTCAGCCTCGTCACTGGTATCCCTCCGTGTGGTCGGGGTGGAAGCGGATCCGCCACTCCCGCTCGGGGCCCGGGCCGGCCATGACGTTCAGGTAGTACAGCGGGTGCTCGGGCCGGGCGACGGACGGACCGTGCCAGCCGTCCGGCACGAGGACGACGTCACCGGTGCGCACCTCGGCGAGCAGTTCGGCTCCGCCGGGCCGGGAGGGAGTGATCCGCTGGTAGGCGTAGCCGTGCGGGCCCGCGACCTCGTAGTAGTAGATCTCCTCCAGGAGGGACTCCTCGCCGGGGAGGTGCTCGTCGTGCTTGTGCGGCGGGTAGGAGGACCAGTTGCCGCCGGGGGTGACGACCTCGACGGCGATCAGCCGGTCGCAGGCGAAGGCGTCGGCCGCGGCGAAGTTCCGCACCTCGCGGGTGCGGTTGCCACTGCCCCGGGTCTCGACGGGAACCTCCGGCGCGGGGCCGTAGCGGGCGGGGAGTCGTCGCTCGCACTTCGCTCCTGCCAAAGCGAAGCGGCCTCCCGCACCGGAGGCGATCTGGGCGTGTGCGTCCCTGGGCACATAGGCGAAGTCCGAGACCCCGTCGAACGCGCTGGCGCGGCCCACGAGTTCGAGGATTTCCCCGTCGACGCGCACCGTACCGCCCCCGGACAGCGGAAGCACCACCCATTCGCTGTTCCCGGTCTCGAACGTGTGGGTCCCGCCGGGCGGAAGGTCGAGGACGCGCAGCGCGCTGTGCGTCCAGCCGGCCCCCTCGGGGTCGATGTCGACGGCGTACGGGCCGCGTGCGGCCGTGCCGGCGGGGAGGTGCAGATCGAGCGTGGGGTCCATGGGCATGTCCCTACCCGTTGTCCGGCGCGCTCACCGGGATCGAGCCGGTGCCGGTGTCGAGTGCGCGGGCGATCTCCTGGTCGTAGGGCATCGCGGGCGAGCAGGCGAGGCGGCCGGCGACGATCGCGCCCGCCGCGTTGGCGTAGCGCAGGACCCGTTCCAGGTCCCAGCCGGCGAGCAGCCCGTGGGCGAGCGCGCCGCCGAACGCGTCGCCGGCGCCGAGCCCGTTGACCACCTCCACCGGCAGCGGCGGCACCTCGGCCACGGTGCCGTCGGCGGACAGGGCGAGGACGCCCTTGGGTCCCTGTTTGACGACGGCGAGCCGGGCGCCCGCGGCGAGCAGGGCGCGGGCCGCGGAGTGCGGCTCGCGCTCGCCGGTCGCGACCTCGCACTCGTCGACGTTGCCGACGGCGACCGTGGCGTATCGCAGCGCCTCCCGGTAGAGCGGGCGGGCCTCGTCGGCGGTGCCGTCCCACAGGCCGGGGCGCCAGTCGAGGTCGAGGACGGTGAGCGCGCCGGGGCCGGCAGCGGCGGCCCGCTCCCGCAGGGCGCCGAGGGTCGCGGTGCGGCTGGGGTCGGCGCTCAGACCGGTGCCGGTCACCCAGAGGGCGCGGGCGGTCCGGAGCGCGGGCAGGTCGAGTTCGTGCGGGTGGATCTCCAGGTCGGGGGCCTTGGGGCGGCGGTAGAAGTGGATCGGGAAGTGGTCGGGCGGGAAGATCTCGCAGAAGGTGATCGGGGTGGGGAGGTCCGTCACCTCGGTGACCCAGCGGTCGTCCACGCCGAACGCGCGCAGCTCGCGGTGCAGGTACACGCCGAACGGGTCGGCCCCGGTCCGGCTGACCAGCGCGACGCTGCGCCCCAGGCGCGCGGCGGCGACGGCGACGTTGGCCGGGGAGCCGCCGAGGAACTTCCCGAAGGTCTCGACCCGGGCGAGCTCGACACCGCTCTGCAGCGGGTAGAGGTCCACACCGATGCGGCCCATCGTGATCAGGTCGTACGGCCGGTCGTACGGCTCCGCCGTCATGCCACGTCACCTCTCGCCACGGCCCCGCCGGGCCCACGCACCCCACCCAGGTCTATCCACGGCCCAGGGCGCTGTCAACGACATGTCCTGACATTCGGACCTGCGTCCGGACGACGTCTTGACGCTCCTCCGAGACCGCCGCCAAGGTGGCATGCATGACGAACCCGACGAACCGGGCACCGCTGTCCCGTATCCGCATCGGTTCCGCCCCCGACTCCTGGGGCGTCTGGTTTCCCGACGATCCCCGGCAGGTCCCGTGGCAGCGGTTCCTCGACGAGGTGTCGGGGGCCGGTTACGCCTGGATCGAGCTCGGCCCGTACGGCTACCTGCCGACCGATCCGGCGGTGCTCGCCGAGGAGACCGCCCGCCGAGGCCTGAGGGTCTCCGCGGCGACCGTGTTCACCGGGCTGCACCGCGGGCCGGAGGTGTGGGAGCGGACCTGGGCGCACGTGGCCGAGAACGCGGCCCTCGCGCAGGCGATGGGCGCCGAGCACCTGGTCGTCATCCCCTCCTTCTGGCGGGACGACCGCACGGGCGAGGTCCTGGAGGACCGCTCCCTCACGGCCGGGCAGTGGCGGTCGCTGACCGGTCTGACCGAGCGTCTCGGCCGCGAGGTCCGGGAGCGCTACGGGCTGCGGATCGTGGTCCATCCGCACGCCGACACCCACATCGACAGCGAGGAGAACGTCACCCGTTTCCTGGACGCCACCGATCCGGACCTGGTCGCGCTCTGCCTGGACACCGGGCACTACGCCTACTGCGGCGGCGACAGCGTCAAGCTGATCGAGACCTACGGCGAGCGGATCGGCTATCTGCATCTGAAGCAGGTCGACCCGGCGGTGCTCGCCCGGGTGGTCGCCGACGAGGTGCCGTTCGGCCCGGCGGTGGCGCAGGGGGTGATGTGCGAGCCGCCGGCCGGGGTGCCGGCCCTCGAACCGGTGCTGGCCGCCGCGCGGGCCTTGGACGTGGAGCTCTTCGCCATCGTCGAGCAGGACATGTACCCGTGCGAGCCCGACCGGCCCTACCCGATCGCGATGCGCACCCGGCGCTTCCTCCGCTCCTGCGGCGTCTGATGGCATTGCGTCACTTACGTGACGTCCATCGCCGCTTCGTCACGCATGTCTCCGTTACGCGAGGCTTCCGTCACAGGCGTTCGACAAGCGCTCCCGTCCCGTCGGGGGGCGCCGTTCACCGGGCACAGGCTCGGTGATCGCGAGTGATCACCAGTGACGCCCGGCTGCTCCCCCGACGGCAACCCCCGCCGCCGCTGCCGGGCACGCAGGAGAGGTGCCACGCATGACGGACAGAAGGCTCTGGTCCTACAAGGACATCGCCGCGCACATCAAGGTGCAGCCGGACACGGTCCGCTCCTACCGGAAGCACGGGCTGCTCCCGGCGCCCGACCACGTCGAGTCGGGCAAGCCCTACTGGTACCCGGACACCATCCACTCCTGGGTCGCGAACCGCCCCGGGAACCGGGGCCGCCGGGCCTGATCCCTCCCCCGCCGCCCTCGCAGGGCCCCGCAGCGCGCATCCGCGGCGCGGGGCCCTCGACCGTGGCCCGCGGGAGGGGCGGGGCGTCAGCCCACCTTCTCCCGCACCGGCTCCCGCTCCGGCGGCCCGGACACGCGGTCCTCGTCCCCGCCGCCCTCGCTGATGCCGAAGCGGTCGTGGAGGCGGCGCAGCGGTCCCGGCGCCCACCAGGTGAGGCGCCCGGTCAGCTTCATCACGGACGGCACGAGCAGGCTGCGCACCACCATCGCGTCCATGAGGACGGCGAGGGCGACCCCGAGGCCCAGCATCTTGGTGTTGGTGACCCGGGAGGTGCCGATCGCCACCATGACGACGGCCAGGATGACGGCGGCGGCGGTGATCAGGCCGCCGGTGCGGCGCAGCCCGAAGCGGACGGCGTGCTCGTGGTCGCCGGTGGCGTCGTACTCCTCCTTGATCCTGGAGAGCAGGAACACCCCGTAGTCCATGGAGAGCCCGAAGGCCACGCAGAACATCAGGACGGGCAGGGTGGTCTCGATGTCGCCGGTGGGGGTGAAGCCGAGGAGTCCGGAGAGGTGCCCCTCCTGGAAGACCCAGACGACGGCGCCGAACATCGCGGTGAGGCTCAGCGCGTTGAGCACGACGGCCTGGAGGGGGACGACGACGCTGCCGGTGAGCAGGAAGACCAGGATCAGGGTGACGACGACGATGATGCCGGCCGCCCAGGGCAGCCGCTCGCCTATGGCGTCCTTGGAGTCGACGAGGACGGCCGCGGCGCCGGTGACGGACGTGTCGAACGGCGCCTGCTCGGCGCGCAGTTCGCCGACCGCCCGCTGGGCCCCGGCGCCGACGCCCTCGCCCTCGGCGACGACGGTGAAGTAGGCGTGGGTGCGCTCGCCGGTGCCGGAGGTCACCGGCCCGTCGACCCGGGTGATCCCGTCGAGCTTCGCGATGCGCTCCCGGTAGTCGGCGTACTGCGCGGGTGTCGCCTCGCCCTCGGCGAGCACGGTGAGCGCGCCGCCGGGGCTGCCCGGGAAGCCCCCGCGCAGCTGGTCCTGGACGACCCGGGACTCGGCGGTCGACGGGAGCTGGCGGTCGTCGGCGGTGCCGAACTTCACGCCCAGGAAGGGCAGTCCGAGCAGCACGAGTCCGGCGGCCGTGGCGACGGCGAACAGCGGTGCCCGTCGCATGACGAGGGCGGCGACCCGCCCCCAGCCGGCCCCTCCGGCCGCCTCGGCGCCGGTCTCCGTGGCGCGCCCCCGGCCTCCGCGGCGCAGCAGCCTGCGCAGGTCCAGGGCGTTGACCCGGTCGCCGAGCAGGACGAGCGCGGCCGGCAGCAGGGTCAGGGCCGCCGCGGCGGCGAGCAGGACGACGGCGATGCCGGCGTAGGCGAAGGAGCGCAGGAAGTACTGCGGGAAGACGAGCATCGCGGCGAGCGAGACGGCGACGGTGAGGGCGGAGAAGAGCACGGTCCGCCCGGCGGTGCGCAGGGTGGTGGCGACGGCGGTCCGGGCGTCGGCGCCGGTGGCCAGCTCCTCGCGGAAGCGCCGGACCACGAACAGGGCGTAGTCGATGGCGAGCCCGAGGCCGAGGGCGGTGGTGAGGTTCTGCGCGAAGACGGAGACGTCGGTGAACTCGGTGATGCCGCGCAGCACGGCGTTGGTGCCGAGGATGGCGACGATGCCGATGCCGAGCGGGAGCAGCGCGGCGACGGCGCTGCCGAAGACCATGACGAGCAGCACGAGGGTGATGGGCAGGGCGATCATCTCGGCCCTGAGCAGGTCCTCCTGGATGATCGTCTGCATCTCGTGGCGGACCGCGAGGGGGCCGCCGACGGAGACTTCCACGGGGCCGTGGGTGCCGCGGAACTCGGGGGCGAGGCGCTGGAGGACCTCGCCCGCGGCCTTCTCCTCGCCGTCGATCCGGGCGGCGATCAGGGCCTGGTGCCCGTCCTTCGACCGCAGCGCGGGCGAGCCCGTCTGCCAGTACGAGCCGACGCCGTCGACGCCCGGCTGGGCGTCGAGGCGCTCGGCCAGCCGGCGGGCCTCGGCGGCCACGTCCGGCGAGTCGACCGCGGCGTCGCCCGCGTCGACGAGCAGCAGCAGATTGGGTTGGGAGGCGGGGAACTCCCGCTCCAGGACCTCGATCGCGTAGGTCGACTCGGCGTCCGGGGCCTCCCAGCCGCCGCTGCCCATGCGGTCGGCGACGCCGCCGCCGGCGAGGACCGCCAGCGCGGTCAGCACGAGGGCGAGCAAGAGGGAGAGGCGCGGTCTGGCGGTCACGAGTCGCGTCCAGCCGCCGGGCCCACCCCCCGTAGGCAGCGCTTTCTTGACTTCGGCCATGACGCGGTGTCCCCTTCACCGTGGCCCGTGCGCTCGCTTGCCGGCAGGCCGCACGGGTCGTCCAATTGCCCATAGACTGGCAAACACGAGTGATCACTCGCGTTTCTCAAGAATGCGAGCGACCTCTCGTGTTTGTCAATCGCGTTCAGAGAGCTGGGGACAGCCATGCCCGAGGAACCGAAGCCGCGCCGCCGCCAGGCCCGCGGCGAGCGCCGCATCGCACAGCTGCTCCAGGCCGCCGCGAACGTCTTCTGCACCAACGGCTACACAGCGACCAGCACCAACGCGATCGCCCGCGAGGCGAGCGTCTCCCCCGGCACGCTCTACCAGTACTTCCCGAACAAGGAGGCCATCGCCCTCGAACTGGGCGACCGCCTGCTCGCCCAGATGCGGGAGTACCACGGCCAGGCCTTCACACCCGCGAACCTCGCCCTGCCCCTGCCCCAGCTGCTCGACGCGGTCCTCGACCCGCTGATCGACTTCAACTGCCAGAACCCGGTCTTCCTCGCCCTCATGCACGGCTCCGAGATCCCCGGCCGGATCGCCGAGGAGCACGACGCGCTGCACGCCTCGCTGCTCGCCCGGGTCGGCGATCTGCTCGGCCACTACCTGCCGGGCAGCGAGGCCGCCCAGCGCACCCGGATCGCCGACATGGTCTTCGCCATCGTGAAGGCAGGGCTCGCCCTGATCCTCGCCGCGCCCGAGGGGCCGGAGCGGGACGCCGTGATCGTCGAGACGAAGACGGTGCTGCTGCGCTACCTCGACCCGGTCATCGGCGAGGCGCTCACCACGATTCCGAGCCCGTGACCTGCCCGGCGGCCGCGCCCTCCCGGCCGGTCACCGCCCCGGCGCCCTCCCCCGCACCCTTCCCCGCGCCGGCACCACCGCGCGCCCGGAGCCTCAGCGCGAGCAGCGGGAAGGCGAGCACCGAGACCATCCCGGCCCCCACGAGGGCCGCCGCCTCGCCCGCCGTCAGCACCTTGTCGTCGACCCCCATGGTGGTGATGGCGACGACCAGCGGCAGCGCCGTGGAGCCGTAGAGGACCAGCGCGCCCCGGTCGCGCCGGCCGAGGTCGCGTGGCGCGAGGAACCACACCGGGCCGCCGCGTACCACCAGGAAGAGGACCAGGAAGAGCGGCAGGAGCAGCAGCGCACGGCCGCCCGAGAGCAGCGAGTCGAGGTCGAACTCGATGCCGGTGACGACGAAGAAGACCGGGACGAGGAAGCCGAAGCCGACGCCCTCGACCTTCTCCAGGATCTCGTGTCCGGACTCCGGGGCGGCCCCCGTGAGCACCAGCCGCGTGATGAGACCGGCCGCGAAGGCGCCGAGCAGCACGTCGAGCCCGAGCGCCTGCGAGGCGCCCAGCATCAGGGCGAGCAGCAGGAAGACGAAGCGGACCGCGAACTGGGCGCTGGTGTGCAGGGTCCGGGCGATGACCCGGGAGAACCACGGCGGGCGGGGCCGCAGCGCCCACAGGACGCCGCCGGCCGTGAGCGCCGCGAAGACGGCGAGCAGGACGGTCGACTCGGCCGGTTTGCGGCCGCTCAGGAGCAGCGCCATGGCGATGATGGGCCCGAACTCCCCGACGGCGCCGAAGGCCATGACCACCGAGCCGAAGCGGCCGCGCAGGGCGCCTGCGTCGCGGAGCACCGGAAGGACGGTGCCGAGGGCGGTACTGGTGAGCGCGACACCGATGAAGACGCCCTTGTCGTAGCCGCCGCCGAGCAGCACGCCGACGCCGAGGCCGAGCGCGAGGGCGCACACCCAGGCCCACACCGAGCGCTTGAGGGTGTCGCCGCGGACCGTGCCGAACTCGATCTCGTAGCCGGCGAGGAAGATCAGCATGGTGAGACCGAGCTGCGAGAGCCCGTCGACGAGGGCGTCGGGCTTCGCCCAGCCCAGGACGTCGGGCCCGATGACGATGCCGAGCACGATCTCGAAGATGACGAGGGGTACGGGGAGCCGGCGGCCGACCCCGTAGGCGAGCAACGGCGCCAGGACGGCGATCGCCATGATCAGGATCAACGTGGTCCCCGAATGCGACATATCGGGTATCTATCACAAGCCCCGACCGGCCGCCCTGAGGCCGCAGGGGGGACTCGGGGCATTCCGGCGTGCGGTCGGCACGGCGGCCGGACCGCTGTGGCCGCGCTCACCCGCGCGACGTGACACGGCCACCCACCAATCGATACCCCCTAGGGGTACAGTAGGTGGTAGGAACGCCGTACGGCTCCGCGACCAGTGGGCCACCCCGCACCGCAGCACCCCTGAAGAGGAGAACACCATGGCCGTCACCGTCACCTACCAGGTCAACGGAATGTCCTGCGGACACTGCGAGGGTGCGATCTCCGGCGAGATCTCCGAGATCGCGGGGGTCTCCGAGGTCAAGGCCGTCGCCGCCACCGGCCTGGTCACCGTGACGTCCGCCGCGCCGCTCGACGAGGAGGCCGTCCGCGCCGCCGTCGACGAGGCCGGCTACGAACTGGTCGGTCCGGCCGCCTGAGCCCCGCCGCACCGCCGCAGGGCCGTACGGTGACCGTATGGCCCTGCTCCCGTTTGGAAACCGCCGATGACCTCCACGATCACCGAGCTGACGATCGGCGGGATGACCTGCGCCTCCTGCGCGGCCCGCGTCGAGAAGAAGCTCAACCGCATGGACGGGGTCACGGCGACCGTCAACTACGCCACGGAGAAGGCGCGCGTCGAACACGCCACGGAGGTCACGGTCGACGCGCTCATCGCCACCGTCGTCAGGACCGGCTACACCGCCGAGGAACCCCCGCCGCCCGAGCCGGAGCCGGAGACCGGGCCGCAGACCGGGCCGGAGGCCATCGGGGACGGGGCGCGGGAGCGTGAGGACCCCGAGCTCGCCTCGCTCCGGCAGCGGCTCACCGTCTCCGCCGTCCTCTCCCTGCCCGTCGTGCTCCTCGCGATGGTGCCGTCCCTCCAGTTCGACAACTGGCAGTGGCTCTCCCTGACGCTCGCGTCCCCCGTGGTCGTCTGGGGCGGACTGCCCTTCCACCGCGCCGCCTGGACCAATCTGCGGCACGGCAACGCCACCATGGACACGCTCGTCTCGGTCGGCACCCTCGCGGCCTTCGGCTGGTCGCTCTGGGCGCTCTTCCTCGGCGACGCCGGCATGCCCGGCATGCGGCACGACTTCAGCCTCACCGTCGCTCGCGACCACGCCTCCTCCGCCGTCTACCTGGAGGTCGCCGCCGGAGTCGTCACCTTCATCCTCCTCGGCCGCTACCTGGAGGCCCGCGCCAAGCGGAAGGCCGGCGCCGCCCTGCACGCCCTGCTGCGGCTCGGCGCCAAGGACGTGGCCGTCCTGCGCGGCGGCTCCGAGGTGCGGGTCCCGGTGACCGCGCTGCGGGTCGGCGACCGCTTCGTGGTACGCCCCGGGGAGAAGATCGCCACCGACGGCACCGCGACCGAGGGCGCCTCCGCCGTCGACGCGTCCATGCTCACCGGCGAGTCCGTGCCCGTCGAGGTGACCCCCGGCGACCCCGTCACCGGGGGCTGCGTCAACGCCTCAGGACGGCTCGTCGTCGAGGCCACCCGGGTCGGCGCCGACACCCAGCTGGCCCGGATGGCCAGGCTCGTCGAGGACGCCCAGAACGGCAAGGCCGAGGTGCAGCGGCTCGCCGACCGGATCTCCGCCGTCTTCGTGCCCGTCGTGCTCCTCGTCGCCCTCGGCACCCTGGTCGCCTGGCTCCTCGTGACCAGCGACACCACCGCCGCCTTCACGGCCGCCGTGGCCGTCCTGATCATCGCCTGCCCCTGCGCCCTCGGCCTCGCGACCCCGACCGCCCTCATGGTGGGCACGGGCCGCGGCGCCCAGCTCGGCATCCTGATCAAGGGCCCCGAGGTCCTGGAGTCCACCCGCCGCGTCGACACCGTCGTCCTCGACAAGACCGGCACGGTCACCACCGGCCGCATGGAGCTGACCGGGGTGCACGTGTACGGCGGCGCGTACGGCGCCGGCCGCGCCGACGAGACCGAGCTGCTGCGGCTCGCGGGCGCCCTGGAGCACTCCTCCGAGCACCCGGTCGCCCGCGCCGTCGCGGCCGGCGCCGCCGCGCGCGTGGGCGAGCTGCCCGTACCGAAGTCCTTCGAGAACGTGCCCGGGCTCGGCGTGCGCGGCTCGGTCGACGGGCACCTGGTCCTGGTCGGGCGCGCCGCCCTGCTCGCCGCCGAGGAGATCGAGGTGCCCGGCGGGACGGACCCCGGGGTCGTCCACGTCGCCTGGGACGGGCGGGCCCGCGGCACCCTCACGGTCGCCGACGCGGTCAAGGAGACCAGCCCCGAGGCGGTCGCCCGGCTGCGCGGCCTGGGCCTGCGGCCCGTGCTGCTCACCGGCGACGGCCGGGCCGTGGCGGAGCGGGTGGCGGCCGAGGTCGGCATCGACGAGGTGATCGCCGAGGTGTTGCCGCAGGACAAGGTGGCCGTGATCCGGCGGCTGCAGGCCGAGGGGCGCACGGTGGCCATGGTCGGCGACGGGGTGAACGACGCGGCGGCCCTGGCGACGGCCGACCTGGGCCTGGCGATGGGCACCGGCACGGACGCGGCCATCGAGGCGAGCGACCTCACCCTGGTCCGCGGCGACCTGCGGGTCGCTGCGGACGCCATCCGGCTGTCGCGGCGCACCCTGGCCACGATCAAGGGCAACCTGGGCTGGGCCTTCAGCTACAACGTGGCCGCGCTGCCCCTGGCCGCGGCGGGGCTGCTCAACCCGATGATCGCCGGGCTCGCTATGGCCTTTTCGTCCGTTTTCGTGGTGACCAACAGTCTGCGGCTGCGGCGATTCCGCTGACCGATCATGTGAATTCACCTACACGTGACGCACAGGACCTTCACAAAGAGATCTAGATCACAGATATTTGGGGGTAACCATCTGGGCTGTTCGCGAGTCTAAGTGGGCGATGCCGAGAACGTCTTGGGGGACGTTCATGGGATGTCTTGGGGGACGTCCCAGGCAAGCGCGGCCGGGGCACGTGCACCGGGGAGCTTTGAGCGGCCCTCCCGTACGTACCCCGGCAGACCGCGCGAGCAGACGCCCGGCCCGGATCCCGTGGGGGGAATCCGCACCGGGGATATGGGAAGCGCCCCGTTCGCCGACCCGTGGGGGGATCGGCGGCGGGGCGCTTTCGCTGGCGCGGTGCCGGCGGCCTGCGGTCAGCGGGCCTCGACCGGGACGAAGTCGCGGAGGACCTCGCCGGTGTAGATCTGGCGCGGGCGGCCGATGCGGGAGCCCGGCTCCTTGATCATCTCGTGCCACTGGGCGATCCAGCCCGGAAGGCGGCCGAGGGCGAAGAGCACGGTGAACATCTCGGTCGGGAAGCCCATCGCGCGGTAGATGAGGCCCGTGTAGAAGTCCACGTTCGGGTAGAGGTTGCGCGAGACGAAGTAGTCGTCGGAGAGCGCGTGCTCCTCCAGCTTGAGCGCGATGTCGAGCAGCTCGTCGGACTTGCCGAGAGCCGACAGGACGTCGTGCGCCGCCGCCTTGATGATCTTGGCGCGCGGGTCGAAGGACTTGTACACCCGGTGGCCGAAGCCCATCAGGCGGACGCCGTCCTCCTTGTTCTTCACCTTGTTGATGAAGGAGTCGACATCGCCGCCGTTGGCCTGGATGCCCTCGAGCATCTCCAGGACGGACTGGTTGGCGCCACCGTGGAGCGGGCCCCACAGGGCCGAGATGCCGGCGGAGATCGAGGCGAACATGTTCGCCTGCGAGGAGCCGACCAGGCGGACGGTGGAGGTCGAACAGTTCTGCTCGTGGTCCGCGTGCAGGATCAGAAGCTTGTCGAGCGCCGACACCACGACCGGGTCGAGGTCGTAGTCCTGGGCCGGGACCGAGAAGGTCATGCGCAGGAAGTTCTCGACGTACCCGAGGTCGTTACGCGGGTAGACGAACGGGTGTCCGACCGACTTCTTGTACGCGTAGGCCGCGATGGTCGGCAGCTTGGCGAGCAGCCGGATCGTCGACAGGTGGCGCTGCTTCTCGTCGAACGGGTTGTGGCTGTCCTGGTAGAAGGTGGACAGCGCGGAGACCACGGACGACAGCATCGCCATCGGGTGGGCGTCCCGCGGGAAGCCGCGGAAGAAGTTCTTGACGTCCTCGTGGACCAGCGTGTGCTGGGTGATCTCGTTCTGGAACGTCGTGAGCTCGTCCGCCGTCGGCAGCTCGCCGTTGATCAGCAGGTACGCCACCTCAAGGAAGGTGGACTGCTCGGCCAGCTGCTCGATCGGGTAGCCGCGGTACCGCAGGATGCCCTTCTCGCCGTCCAGGTAGGTGATGGCGGATTTGTAGGCGGCGGTGTTGCCGTATCCGCTGTCCAGGGTGACCAGACCGGTCTGGGCTCGGAGCTTCCCGATGTCGAAGCCCTTGTCGCCGACGGTGCTCTCGACCACCGGGTAGGTGTATTCACCGTCCGCGTACCGCAGTACTACAGAGTTGTCGCTCACGTCATCCCTCACCGACGTAGTGCCTCTTCTTCGAGGTGCCCTGACTGTCTCTACCATCCCCCATTTGGCTCAGGAGAGTGCACTCGGGGTCGACCATTGGGCCAATCGGCGGCACTCAGTGCCGCCAACCTGCTTATCCTGCCCCCTTCGCCCCGGTTCCGGAAGTCCTCCGTGATCTTTCACACGACAGTGGCCCCTGTGAGGCGATGGGCGAGTGCGGTAAAGCGGCGACCGGCTGAAACCGTGCGCACCGCCTGGGCGATCGCCTTGCGGGAACCGACCAGGACGACGAGCTTCCGGGCCCGGGTGACGGCCGTGTAGAGCAGATTCCGCTGGAGCATCATCCAGGCGCTGGTGGTGACCGGGATCACCACTGCCGGATACTCGCTGCCCTGGGATCGGTGGATGGTCACAGCGTAGGCATGGGCCAGCTCGTCCAGCTCGTCGAAGTCGTACGGCACCTCCTCGTCCTCGTCCGTGCGCACGACGAGCCGCTGCTCGACGGGGTCGAGGGAGGTCACGACGCCGACGGTGCCGTTGAAGACGCCGTTGGCGCCCTTCTCGTAGTTGTTGCGGATCTGGGTGACCTTGTCGCCGACGCGGAAGACCCGGCCGCCGAAGCGCTTCTCGGGCAGGTCCGGGCGGGCCGGGGTGATCGCCTGCTGGAGCAGCCCGTTGAGCGAGCCGGCTCCGGCGGGGCCCCGGTGCATGGGCGCGAGCACCTGCACGTCGCGGCGCGGGTCCAGGCCGAACTTGGCGGGAATCCGGCGGGCCGCGACGTCCACGGCCACCCGGGCGGCGTCCTCGGTCTCCTCCTCGGCGAACAGGAAGAAGTCCGGCAGGCCGGTCGTGACGGGCGGGAGCCCCTCGTTGATCCGGTGCGCGTTGGTGACCACCCCGGACTGCTGGGCCTGTCGGAAGATCCGGGTGAGCCGGACGGCGGGGACCGGGCTGCCCGGGGCGAGCAGATCGCCGAGGACCTCGCCGGCGCCGACCGAGGGCAGCTGGTCGACGTCCCCCACCAGGAGCAGATGGGCACCCGGCGCCACGGCCTTGACCAGCTTGTTCGCGAGCAGCAGGTCCAGCATGGAGGCCTCGTCGACCACGACCAGATCGGCGTCGAGCGGCCGGTCCCGGTCGTAGGCGGCGTCGCCGCCCGGCTTCAGTTCCAGGAGCCGGTGCACGGTCGAGGCCTCGGCCCCGGTCAGCTCGGCCAGCCGCTTGGCCGCCCGCCCGGTGGGCGCGGCGAGCACCACCTTGGCCCGCTTGGCCCGGGCCAGCTCCACGATGGAGCGGACCGTGAACGACTTGCCGCAGCCGGGGCCGCCGGTCAGCACGGCGACCTTACGGGTCAGGGCGAGCCGCACGGCCTCCTCCTGCTCGGGCGCGAGCGAGGCCCCCGTGCGGTCGGCGAGCCAGGCCAGGGCCCGGTCCCAGGCGACGTCCCGGAAGGCCGGCATCCGGTCCCCCTCGGCGGACAGCAGCCGCCGCACCTGCCCGGCGAGGGACAGCTCGGCCCGGTGGAACGGAATCAGGAACACCCCCGTGACGGGCAGGCCCTCGGGTCCCGGCACCTTCTCCCGCACGACCCCTTCGGGGTCCTCGGCGAGCTCACCGAGGCACTCGATGACGAGCCCGGTGTCGACCTGGAGCAGCTTCACCGCGTCCGAGATGAGCCGCTCCTCGGGCAGGAAGCAGTGCCCCTGGTCGGCGGACTGCGACAGCGCGTACTGCAGCCCCGCCTTGACCCGGTCGGGGCTGTCGTGGGGGATGCCGACCGCCTGGGCGATCCGGTCGGCGGTGAGGAAGCCGATGCCCCAGACGTCGGCGGCGAGCCGGTAGGGCTGGTTCCTCACCACGGAGATCGAGGAGTCGCCGTACTTCTTGTAGATGCGTACGGCGATCGAGGTGGAGACGCCGACGCCCTGCAGGAAGACCATCACCTCCTTGATGGCCCTCTGTTCCTCCCAGGCCGCGGCGATGTTCTTCGTGCGCTTGGGGCCCAGGCCCGGGACCTCGATCAGGCGCTTGGGCGACTCCTCCAGGATCTGCAGGGTGTCCAGGCCGAAGTGCGTCGTGATGCGGTCGGCGAAGACGGGCCCGATGCCCTTGACGAGGCCCGAGCCGAGATAGCGGCGGATGCCCTGGATGGTGGCCGGCAGGACGGTCGTGTAGTTCTCGACGGTGAACTGGCGCCCGTACTGCGGGTGGGAGCCCCAGCGGCCCTCCATCCGCAGGGACTCCCCCGGCTGGGCGCCGAGCAGCGACCCCACGACCGTCAGCAGGTCACCGGAGCCGCGGCCGGTGTCGACACGGGCGACCGTGTACCCGTTCTCCTCGTTGGCGTAGGTGATCCGCTCCAGGACCCCTTCGACCACTGCGGGATTGGACATGGTCCGACGGTAGCGAAACCCTCGGACAACCGGGCCCGGCTGTGGACGGACGACGGTCCGGTGACGGCGCCCAGGCCGGCGGGTCCCCCTGGCCGCCCTCCCGGCATGCCGACGAAAGGGGCGGACCGTAGCGTTTCCGGTATGAGTGAAACCGCGCGTGAGTCCTCGTTCGAGGACGACGTCCTTCAGGAACTCGGCGACGACAGGCTCCAGGAGATCTCCGGGCTGCTCGGCACGGACGCCCCCGAGGCACGGCGGCTCGTGCGCAGTTCGGTGTCCGAGCTCTCCGGCGAACTTCGCTCGGCCGCCGCCGAGCCGGTCAGCGCCGACGAGGTACGCGCCGCCGTCGCCGAGGTCTCCACCGCCGAACCGCCGCTCCAGGGCGTCGCCACGTTCGGCGGCCTGGTGGGCGGCGGGCTGATGGCCGGCGTCCTGAGCAAGCTGGCCGAGCCCGCGGCCGGCGCGGTCGCGAAGAAGACCGGCCTGCCGGCGCCGACCGTGCGGCGGGCGGTCGACCTGCTCGTCCCGGTCGTCCTGGCCGTGCTGACCCGGCGGGCCGCGGGACAGCGGGGCGGCGGGCTCGGGGACATGCTGAGCGGCGGGGCCCGGAAGTAGCGCCCCGCCCCCTCCGTCGACTCCGTGCGGGCGATCGTCCCGCAGGGCGGGACGGGTGGGCACACGGGACGTCAGCCCCCGCGGGGCCGGGCTCACTGCGCTCTGACGCCTGCCGCCACCGCGCCGCGTCGAACCCCCGTGGGCCTCCCCGCCCTCGTCGCCTCACACCGCCAGGAACGCCTCCACCGTCTCCTCCAGGACCGTCACCCCGTCCCTCCCCCACAGCTCCTCGTTGAAGAGCTCCACCTCGACCGGCCCGGCGTAGCCCGCCTTCTCGACCAGGGCGGCCCAGGCCTTCAGGTCGATCGTGCCCGTGCCCAACTGCGCGCGTCCGTCGAGGACTCCGGCCGGGAGCGGTGTGGCCCAGTCCGCGAGCTGGAAGGAGTGGATGCGGCCGCCCTCGCCCGCGCGGGCCACGGCGGCCGGGGCGCGGTCGTCCCACCACAGGTGGTAGGTGTCGACGACCACGCCGACCTGCTCGGCCGGGAAGTGCTCGGCGATGTCCAGCGCCTGGTCCAGGGTGGAGATCGCGCACCGGTCGGAGGCGTACATGGGGTGGAGGGGCTCGATGGCGAGCCGGACGCCCCGCCGACCCGCGTACGGGGCGAGGGTGCCGATCGCGGCGGCGATGCGGGCGCGGGCCCCGGGCAGGTCGCGGCTGCCGGGCGGCAGGCCGCCGGAGACGAGCACGAGGGTGTCGGTGCCGAGGGCCACGCACTCGTCGATCGCGGCGCGGTTGGCCGCCTCCCAGCCGTCGGTCGTGAAGAAGCCGCCCCGACAGAGGGTCGTGACGGTCAGTCCGGCGTCGCGGACGAGCGCGGCGGCGGCCTCGATCCCGTACTCCTGGACGGGTTCGCGCCACAGGCCGACGCCGGGGATGCCCAGGCGCACGCAGTGCGCGACGAGGTCCGGGAGCGGGAGCTGCCGGACCGTCATCTGGTTGAGACTGAAGCGGTCGAGGTTCACCGGGGCACCCCGTACACGTCGAGCAGGGACCTCAACCGGGACTCCGCCAGCAGCGGGTCGGGGAACAGGCCGAGGCCGTCGGCGAGCTCGTAGGCGCGGGCGAGGTGCGGGAGCGAGCGGGCGGACTGCAGGCCGCCGATCATCGCGAAGTGGTCCTGGTGCCCGGCCAGCCAGGCGAGGAGCACCACGCCCGTCTTGTAGAAGCGGGTCGGGGCCCGGAAGAGGTGGCGGGAGAGTTCGACGGTCGGGTCGAGGAGCGTGCGGAAGCCATCCGTGTCACCCGTGTCGAGGACCCGGACGGCCTCCGCGGCCAGCGGGCCGAGCGGGTCGAAGACGCCCAGCAGCGCGTGGCTGAAACGCCCTCCCGCCGAGGGCTCCTCGCCCGCGATCAGTTCCGGGTAGTGGAAGTCGTCGCCCGTGTAGCAGCGGACCCCGTCGGGGAGGCGGCGGCGCAGCTCGACCTCGCGCCGGGCGTCCAGGAGCGAGACCTTGATGCCGTCGACCTTGTCGGGGTGGGCCGCGATCAGCTCCAGGAAGGTCTCCGTCGCCGCGTCCAGGTCCGCCGAGCCCCAGTAGCCCTCCAGGGCCGGGTCGAACATCGGGCCCAGCCAGTGCAGGACGACCGGGTCCGCGGCCTGGCGGAGCACCTGGCCGTACACCTCCGCGTAGTCCTCCGGGCCCCGGGCCGTGGCCGCGAGCGCGCGGGAGGCCATCACGACGGCCTGGGCACCGGCCTCCTCGACGACCGCGAGCTGTTCCTCGTAGGCCGCGCGGACTGCCGGAAGGCCGGCGGTGCCGGTGAGCTGGTCGGTGCCGACGCCGCAGGCGATCCGACCGCCGACGGCCCGCGCCTCCGCGGCGCTGCGGCGGATCAGCTCGGCCGCCCCGGCCCAGTCGAGGCCCATGCCGCGCTGGGCGGTGTCCATCGCCTCGGCGACGCCGAGGCCGTGGGACCACAGGTGGCGGCGGAAGGCGAGGGTGGCGTCCCAGTCGACGGCTGCGGGGGTGTCCGGGGTCGTGTCCGCGTACGGGTCGGCGACGACGTGCGCGGCGGCGAGGACCGTACGGGAGACCAACGGCCCGCCGGCCGTGAACGCGAGGGGTTCGGTGCGCGGCTCGTACGCCCGCAGCGTCCCGTCCGCCCCGGGCAGCCGGATCACAGGGTCACCTCCGGGACCTCCAGGCGGCGGCCCTCGGCGGCGGAGCGCAGGCCCAGCTCGGCGAGCTGGACGCCGCGCGCGCCCGCGAGCAGGTCCCAGCGGTAGGGCTCGCCGAGGGCGACATGGCGCAGGAAGAGTTCCCACTGGGCCTTGAAGCCGTTGTCGAACTCGGCGTTGTCGGGGACGTCCTGCCACTGCTCGCGGAAGGCCTCGGCGGCCGGTACGTCCGGGTTCCACACCGGCTTCGGGGTGGCGGAGCGGTGCTGGACACGGCAGTCGCGCAGGCCGGCGACGGCGGAGCCGTGGGTGCCGTCGACCTGGAACTCCACCAGTTCGTCGCGGTGCACGCGGACCGCCCAGGAGGAGTTGATCTGGGCGACGGCGCCGCCCTCCAGCTGGAAGATGCCGTACGCGGCGTCGTCGGCGGTCGCCTCGTACGGCTTGCCCCGCTCGTCCCAGCGGCGCGGCACGTGGGTGGCGACGTGGGCGGTCACTGAGGTGACCCGGCCGAAGAGCTCGTGGAGCACGTACTCCCAGTGCGGGAACATGTCGACGACGATGCCGCCGCCGTCCTCGGCGCGGTAGTTCCAGCTGGGGCGTTGGGCCTCCTGCCAGTCGCCCTCGAAGACCCAGTAGCCGAACTCGCCGCGTACGGACAGGATCTCGCCGAAGAAGCCGCCGTCGATCAGCCGCTTCAGCTTGCGCAGGCCGGGAAGGAAGAGCTTGTCCTGGACGACGCCGTGCCGGACGCCCTTCTCCCGGGCCAGCCGGGCGAGTTCGAGGGCGCCGGCGAGGTCGGCGGCGGTCGGCTTCTCGGTGTAGACGTGCTTGCCCGCCGCGATCGCCTTGGTGAGCGCGGCGACGCGGGCGGAGGTCACCTGCGCGTCGAAGTAGACGTCGACGGTGTCGTCGGCGAGGACGGCGTCCAGGTCGGTGGACCACTCGGTCAGCCCGTGGCGCTCGGCGAGGGCGCGCAGCGCGGGCTCGCGGCGGCCGACGAGGACCGGCTCGGGCCACAGGGTCTCGCCGTCGCCGAGGTCGAGTCCGCCCTGCTCGCGCAGCGCGAGGACCGAGCGGACGAGGTGCTGGCGGTAGCCCATGCGTCCGGTGACGCCGTTCATGGCGATGCGGACCGTTCTGCGTGTCACGAAGGTGTTCCTCTCCTCGGGCGAGCCGTACGTCACGCTGACGGAAAGCACGGATAGAAAGCGCTTTCTATCGCGCATGACGCTAGCCTGCCGACATCACCGCCGACAAGGCCCTGGAGGTACGCACGCGATGACCGTCACCCTGGCGGACGTGGCCGCCCGCGCACGGGTCTCCCCCGCGACCGTCTCCCGCGTCCTCAACGGCAACTACCCGGTCGCCGCCGCCACCCGCGAACGGGTCATGCGCGCGGTCGACGAGCTGGACTACGTCCCCAACGGCCCCGCGAGCTCGCTCGCCGCCGCGACCTCCGACCTGGTGGGCGTCCTCGTCAACGACATCGCCGACCCCTTCTTCGGGATCATGGCCGGGGCCGCGCAGGGCGCCATCGGCGAGACCGGGGCGGGCCGCGCCGGCGGCGAGAAGCTGGCCGTCGTCTGCAACACCGGCGGCTCCCCCGAGCGCGAGCTCACCTATCTCACCCTGCTGCAGCGGCAGCGGGCCGCCGCCGTGATCCTCACCGGCGGCTCCCTGGAGGACCCCGAGCACCTGGCGGCGGTGACGGCCAAGCTGACGAAGCTCACGGACGCCGGCACCCGGGTCGTGCTGTGCGGGCGGCCCCCGCTCGCCGACCTGACCGCCGCGACCCTCGCCTTCGACAACCGGGCGGGCGCGCGCCGGCTCACCGAGCACCTGCTGGCGCTCGGCCACCGGCGGATCGGCTACGTGGCGGGGCCGGCCGGCCGCACCACGACCCGGCACCGGCTGGAGGGCCACCGTGAGGCGCTGCGCGAGGCCGGGCTCGCCGAGGGGCCCACGGTGCACGGCCCGTACGACCGCGCGTCCGGCTACGACGCCACCGTCGAACTCCTGCGCCTCGCCCCGGACCTGACGGCCGTCGTCGCCGCCAACGACACCGTCGCGCTCGGCGTCTGCGCGGCGCTGCGCGAGAGGGGCATGAGCATCCCCGGCGACGTCTCGGTGGCCGGCTTCGACGACCTGCCGTTCTCGGTCGACGTGGTACCCGCGCTGACCACCGTACGTCTGCCGCTGCACGAGGCGGGCGCCCGCGCGGGACGCCTCGCCCTCGGCGCGGAGGAGGCACCGCCGGGCGGGCTGGCGACCATTGTGGCGGAGCTCGTGGTACGGGGGTCGACGGGGCGCCCGCGAGCCTGAGGGGGCGGGCGGCTCCGCGGGGTCCGGGCCGCGCGCCGCGCCCGCCCGGGTCCGGGCGACCGCTCGGTGACCGTGCGGCCCCGGGCGGGCCGAGCGCGTCAGTAGTAGCGGCTCATGATCTCGGTGGACCAGCCGGGCTGGTCGACCGGGCCCTGCGGGCCGAACTCGGCCATGTACGGCTTGATGTCGAGCACCGGGGTGCCGTCGACCGCGTCCAGGCCCTGGACGTGGACGTCGAGGCCGTCCGTGCGCAGCAGGCGGCAGCGGGAGACGCCGAGGCGGTTGGGGCGGTTCTTGCCGCGCTGGGCGAAGATGCCGACGAGCGGCCAGTCGGTGTTGCCGCGGGGGTGGCGGGCGCCGGTCTCCACGGCGTCCTCCGCCACCCGGTCGAAGTGGTAGACCACCTCCAGGTGGGAGAAGGCGTCGAGGCCGGCCAGCGCCTCCGGCCCGAACCGGGCGGCGTCGAGCCGGACGACGGCCGTGACCTCGCCCCACTCGTCGTCACGCACGTCGGCACGGCCGCCGACGACCCGGCCGATCGGATGGGTGACCACGGGCTCGGCGACGACGGGCTCGGTGACCACGGGCTCGGCGACGACGGGCTCGGTGACGACGGGCTGTCGGGTCATGGGCGGTCTCCTCCTGGTGCGGGCGGCTGGTGCTCGGGCAGGCGGGTACGGATCTCGTCAGACGGGGCGGGCGTCGCCGTCCAGGCCGACGGCCGACAGCACCGCCGCCACCGTCTCCTCGACCGTCTGCTCCGCGTTGTCGATCCACACGCCCTCGCCCGACAGTTCGGCGCGCATCGCCTCGTCGAGGAAGGCCCAGTTGGTCGTCAGGCGCTTGTGGCGGGCGTTGTTGCGCTCCCACGCCTTGTCGGGGCCGGGCGCCAGGACGACCACGTGGAGCGGCCCCGCCTTCACCTGGGAGCGGTAGAAGTCGAGGTGGGCGCGGCGGACCACCACGTCGTCCAGGACCGGCAGGAAGCCGGCCGTGACGAAACTGTCCGCCAGGAGGCAGGCGTTGCGGGCACGCAGCAGGATCTGCCGGTCGGCCTCCGGGTCGCCGTCGGGGGTGGGCCAGTGGCAGCCCTCGACGATGAGTTCCTGGAGCTTGTCGACCTCGATGTGCGCGGAGCGGGCGAACCGGGCCGCGAGGGCCGCCGCGACGGTGCTCTTGCCGCTGCCGGGGATGCCGACGAGGAGGACGGTGCCGGGGGCGGGTTCGGGGCTGTCGACGGTGACGTTCTCGAAGGTCATGCACGCTCGTTCACGGTGAGAGGGACAGGGCCGGTCGGAACCGTAGCCGCTTCCGCCGCCGGGCGCCTGCGAATTGTCAGCGAGGTCAGCGCCACTCCCCCGACCAGGAGGGCGGCCGCGCCCCAGCGCAGCGGGCTGACCGGTTCGCCGAGGACGAGCGCGGCGGAGGACATGCCGAAGACGGGCACGAGGAGCGAGAACGGGGCCACCGAGGAGGCCGGGTGACGGCGCAGCAGCCAGCCCCAGGCGCCGAAGCCGAAGACGGTGGTGATCCAGGCGACGTAGACGATGACGCCGGCACCGGTCCAGTCGAGCGCGCGCAGGGCGTCGAGGTCCCGTTGCGGCCCTTCGAGCAGCAGGGAGAGGGCGAGCAGCGGCAGGACGGGCACGGTGCTGACCCAGACCATGAAGTTGAGCGGGTCCGGCGGGGCGGCCTTGCGGGTGAGGACGTTGGAGACGCCCCAGCAGACGGCGGCGGTGACGACCAGGGCGAAGCCGGTCATGGAGCTCGACGCACCCTCGTCGAGGGCGGCGAGACCGATGCCGGCGAGGGCGACGCCCATGCCGAGGAGCTTGATCCTGTCGGGGCGCTCGCCGAGGGCGAGGAAGGCGAAGAGGGCGGTGAACACGGCCTGGACCTGGAGGACCAGGGAGGACAGGCCTGCCGGGGCGCCGAGGCTCATGCCGGTGAACAGGAGGCCGAACTTGGCCACGCCCAGCGCCAGGCCGACGCCCACGATCCACTTCCAGGCGACCTTGGGACGGCCGACGAGGAAGACGGCCGGCAGGGCGGCGACGAGGAAGCGGAGGGCGGAGAAGAGCAGCGGCGGGAAGTGGTCGAGGCCGATCTCGATGACGACGAAGTTGACTCCCCAGACGGCGGCGACCAGGGCGGCGAGGGCGATGTGGGCGGGGCGCATACCGACGAGGATCGCCCGTCCGGAACATGTAGCACCAGCGCGGATTCCTACATGGTTGGATGAAGCATCGCTACATCCAAACATCCACGCATCCACCATCCACACATCCACGCATCCACACAGCCACACAGCCACACAGCCACACAGCCACACAGCCACAGCATCCCGGGAGGATCGCGTGCTGGATCTCGGACGTCTGCGGGCGCTGCACGCCGTCGCCGTGCACGGCACGGTCGGCGCCGCCGCCACCGCCCTCGGCTACACCCCCTCCGCCGTCTCCCAGCAGATCGCCAAGCTGGAACGGGAGACCCGCACGACGCTGCTCGAACGCAGCGGCCGGGGCGTGCGTCTCACCGACGACGCCCGTCAGCTCGCCGACACCGCCGAGCGGCTGTTGTCCCTGGTGGAGGAGGCCGAGGTGCGCCTGGAGGAGCGGCGCGGCCTACCGGCCGGCCGGCTGCGGATCGGCTGCTTCCCGAGCGCGGCGCGCGGACTGATGCCGCGGGTGCTCGCGGACCTGGCGGTTCGTCACCCGGCGCTCGACGCCCGCCTGTCGGAGGTGGACCCGCACCTGTCCGTGGACCTGGTGGCGCGGGGCGTCCTCGACCTGGCCGTGGCGCACGACTGGGACATCGCCCCGCTGCCCGTACCGCCGGGTGTGGAGCAGGCGGTGATCGGCGACGACCTCTGCGACATCCTCGTCCCCCGGGAGCACCCGCTGGCGGAGCGGGACGTGGTGCGGCGCGAGGAGCTCAGCCAGGAGCGGTGGATCACCCAGCCGCCGGGGACGGTGTGCCACGACTGGCTGATGCGGACGCTGCGGGCGACCGGGTACGAGCCGTTGATCGCCCATCAGGCGGAGGAGAACCACACGCAGGTGGCCCTGGTGGCGGCCGGGTTGGGGATCGCCCTCGTACCGCGGCTGGGACGCGGGGCCCTGCCGCCGGAGGTGGCGCCGCTGCGGCTGGACCCGATCCCGACGCGGCGGCTGCGAGCGCTGTGGCGGACCGGGGCGGCCCGCAGGCCGGCGATCACCGAGACGGTCCGCACGCTCCAGGACCTGTGGCCCGAGGTCGCGGCGGCGGAGTGAACCGACCGGGCGCGGGGCGCGGCGGCGGAGTGAGGTACCGGGTGCGGCGGCGGAGTGGGCCGGCCGGGCCCGAGGTCGCGGCGGCGGAGTGAACCGACCGGGCGCGGGGCGCGGCGACCGGGTGACGCCCCGGCGCCAGGCCGCGTTTCTTGCGCGGATCCTTGACCTGGCAGTTACTTTCCGGCTATCCGTGACTCCTTGGAAGTTTCCTTCACCGCTTCCTCCCCTCACACCCCGCACGGCCGGAAGGAGCACCAGTGCACCACCGCGCCCCCTCGCCCGCCCCGTCCCGACGGACCGTTCTCACGGTGAGCGCCGCGGCCGCGGCGGCCGCCGTCACCGGCGTGACCGCCCCGGTCGCCCACGCGGAATCCGAGGTCGCCGTCCGCCGGATCCTCGCCGGCATGTCCCTGGAGGAGAAGGTCGGCCAGCTGTTCGTCACGCGCGTCTACGGCCACTCCGCGACCGCCCCCGACCAGGCCGACATCGACGCCAACCTCAAGGAGCTCGGCGTCCGCACCGCGGCCGAGCTTGTCGAGCGCTACCACGTCGGCGGCGTCATCTACTTCGCCTGGGCGCACAACACCCGCGACCCGCACCAGATCGCCGGCCTCTCCAACGGCATCCAGCGGGCCGCCCTCGCCAAGGCCACCCCCATCCCGGTGCTGACCTCCGTCGACCAGGAGCACGGCGTCGTCGCCCGGGTCGGCAGGCCCGCCACCCTCATGCCCGGCGCGATGGCGCTCGGCGCGGGCGGCTCGTACGCCGACGCGCGCAAGGTGGCGCAGATCGCGGGCACCGAGCTGGCGGCCATCGGCATCCGGCAGGACTACGCCCCGGTCGCCGACGTCAACGTGAACCCGGCCAACCCGGTCATCGGCGTGCGTTCCTTCGGCGCCGACCCCGAGGCGGTCGCCACCCTGGTCTCGGCCCAGGTCAAGGGCTACCAGCAGGCCGGGGTCGCGGCGACCGCCAAGCACTTCCCCGGGCACGGCGACACCGCCGTCGACAGCCACACCGGCCTGCCCGTCATCGCCCACACCCGGGAGCAGTGGTCCACGCTCGACGCCCCGCCGTTCCGGGCCGCGATCGCCGCGGGCATCGACTCGATCATGACCGCGCACATCGTGGTGCCCGCCCTCGATCCGAGCGGCGACCCGGCGACCCTGTCCCGGCCCATCCTCACCGGCATCCTGCGCGAGCAGCTCGGCTTCGACGGGGTGGTGGTCACCGATTCGCTGAGCATGGAGGGCGTGCGGACCAAGTACGGCGACGAGCGCGTTCCCGTGCTCGCCCTCCTGGCGGGGGTGGACCAGCTGCTCAACCCGCCGAACCTGGACCTCGCCTGGAAGGCGGTCCTCAAGGCCGTCAAGGACGGCGAGCTGACCGAGGAGCGGCTCGACACGTCGGTCTTCCGGATCCTGAAGCTGAAGGCGAAGCTGGGCCTGTTCACCCACCCGTACGTCACCGACGACGGCGTGGACCGGGCGGTCGGCACCGCCGCGCACCTCGCCCACGCCGACCGGATCGCCGAGCAGACCACGACCCTGCTGGTCAACGAGGGCGGCCTGCTGCCGGTCAGCCGGCTCAGCCACCCCAAGGTGCTCGTGGTCGGCGCCGACCCGGCCTCGCCGTCGTCCACCACGGGGCCGCCGACCGCCACCCTGGCCGGCGCCCTCACGGAACTCGGCTTCACCGCCCGGGCCCTGTCGACCGGCTCCGCCCCCACCGCCGCGAAGATCGCGGAGGCGGTGGCCGCCGCGGCCGGCCAGGACCTGGTCGTGGTGGGCACGTACAACGTGTCGGCGACGAGCACGCAGCGCACCCTGGTCGCCCGTCTGGTCGAGACGGGCGTGCCGGTGGTGACGATCACCCTGCGCAATCCGTACGACGTCGCCCGCCTCAGCGGACAGCGGGCCACGCTCGTCACCTACTCCTGGACGGACGTCGAACTGCGCGCCGCCGTGCGGGTGCTCGCGGGCCGCGCCGTGCCACGCGGCCGGCTGCCCGTCCCCGTGCAGAGCGCGGACGACCCGGCGACGGTGCTGTACCCGATCGGCTTCGGCCTGACGTACGCCTGACCGGACGACGATGAGCCGGCCCCCCTCGGAGGGGGGCCGGCTCATGTCACGCGCGGGCTGGGGGCAGGGGCCTACGGGCGCAGGCCGTGCTCCCGGGTGGCGTCCTCGTCGACCGGCCGGTCGAGGCGGGCGTCGAAGCGCGCCAGCGGCTGCGCGGCCTGCACGGCGGGGGCGTCGACCCCGGCCCAAGCGAGGATGCGGGCGGTGGCGTTGGCCTTCTCGGCCTCGACGAGACCGGCCACGTTGGCGCCGTGGTTGGCGCCCGGCGCGACGTACACGTAGCTGTCGCGGGCACCCTTGCCGAGGCGGAACTGCTCGGCACCCCACGGGTCGTTGCCGCCGTAGACGAACAGCATGTGGTTCGCGTTGTGGCGGACCCAGGTGTCGACGTCCCGCATGACCCACGGCTTGAACTTCATCGGGATCTCACGCGGCACGAAGGAGCTGGCCGGCTGGTAGCCGTAGCGGCTCAGGCCCGCCAGGTGCGGCTGCTTGATGGTGGGCGAGCCGAGCTCGGTCGCCGCCTGGTAGTAGTACGGCGTGTACCCCTCCAGGCCCTGGTCGGTGTAGGCGGACCAGCCGGAGTAGGCGTCGATCGTCTCGTAGACGGTGTCGTCGCTCGCAGTCGCCGCGTCCGGGATCTGGTCGCAGACGTCCTGGCCGTAGTACTGCCAGAAGCCCCACACGAAGTCGAGGACGACGGCCTCGTACGCCTTGTCGAGCGAGCCGACCGTGTTGAAGGTGGCGCCCTCCGACTCGGCCCAGGCCTGGTACTTCTTCTCCAGCGGCTCGCGGCGCACGAGGGCCTCGCGCTGCATGGCGTTCAGGCGGTCGCGGCACTCCTTGGTGCCGACCGTCTCGAAGAACCGGTCGTAGGCCGAGTCCTCCTTGTTGACCACGTCGTTGGGCGCCACGTAGGCGACGACGCCGTCCATGTCCTTCGGGTAGAAGCGCTCGTAGTAGGTGGCCGTCATACCGCCCTTGGAGGCGCCGGTGGAGAGCCACTTCTTGCCGTAGACCGCCTTGAGCGCGGTGAAGATGCGGTGCTGGTCGCTCGCGGCCTGCCAGATGTCCAGCTTCGACCAGTCGGCCGGCTGCGGCCGGGACGGGGTGAAGAAGCGGTACTCCATGGAGATCTGGTTGCCGTCCACGATCCGGGTCGGCTCGCTGCGGCTCGGGGTGGTGCTCAGCCCGTAGCCGCTGGTGCGGAAGACGGTGGGGCGGTTCGTGTCCTTGTGGAGGACCGAGATCCGCTGCTGGAACGTGCCCGCCCACGGGCGGCGGTGGTCGATCGGCTGTTCGTAGTTCAGGACGAAGTAGCGGTAGCCGGCGTACGGCTTCTCCTCGATCAGGCTCATCCCGGGGATCGCCAGGATGCGGTCCTTGATGTCCGTGCTCTGCGAGTCGGCGACGGACGTGCTGCCGGTCTCCGAGTCCGCGGCGGTAGCCACGCCGGTCGAGCCGGCGGTGCCTATGAGCACCGAAAGCGACAGCGCCCATATCAGCGACTTGCGCATTCACCCTCCCCTTGGTTCACAACGGTGTCGTGAACCTAGCGGGGCGAACGTGCGGGCCGCCAGACCTGGTTGGGACTTACCTATGCATCAGCACAGGATCCAGCCCGTGGCCGTGCCGCGCCCCGCGATGCTCGCGGACGCCCGTACGCAGCGGTTGAGCGCGTGCACGGTGACCGGCCCGGCCTGCCGCCCGAACCGCCCGGCGCTGACGGCGGCCCGGCCGCCGCGCGGCTGCAGCGACACCGACATGGGCCGCGGCGCGCCGGGCCCCTTCGCCACGGCGAGCGCGCAGACGTAGTGCCGGGTGCGGTAGAGCCGCAGCTCCCCGGTGGCGAAACCGATGGTGCGGGTGGGCCGCCCGGTGCACACCGAGGCGGCGTCGGCGCTCCCGGTGGCGGGTCCGGCCAGGACGAGCGTGCCGACGGCGAGGGCCAGGGCGAGCACGTGGGCGAAGGGCCGCCGGGTCACTCTCGCCACCATCGCACCGAACACGCGCACGCCTCCCCCGCTCCTGTCGTATGTGCATACGACGCAGCCGACCGCCGTTTGGTTGCCCCTCTCCGACCCCTGGGGCGCCGCGTCGATCTTCGGTACGCTGCCGGGCCGGATCAGGGGGACGGGTGGGGGTTCCGAGTGACGCATTCCCGGGCGGGGTCATTACCGGCTGCCGTGCTGACGGTGCTGGTGTCCGTTCTGCTGCTCGCGCTGGGCAGCGGCACCGCGGCGGCCGCGGACGAACCGCCCGACAACGTGTGCGTCAGGCGCACGCTGAAGGGCGCCGAGGTGACCGCCTCCGTGCGTCTGGCGCACGAGGGCCAGGACTCGACCCAGGTGAGCTCCGAGCTCGACATCAAAGTTCCCAGGACCTGGATGTGGGCCCCGTACCTCCTCCTCAACGAGGACACGGAGGAGTACCGCACCGCCATGCGGTGCCTGCTGCGCCCCTCGGACGTGCCGATGCAGTACCGCGACACCGAGTGGCAGTACCGCAAGCCGCAGGTCTCCGCCGACAAGGCCTGGATCACGGTGCGGCAGCGGACCCTGACCTGGGTGTCCGTCACGGGCGACCGCGACGTCGGGCCCTGGCACATCGAGGCCGGCGAGCGCTACTGGGCCCTGGCGCTCGTACCGCCCGACGCGCTGGCCGGCGCCCGCTGGTCCGAGATCCGGGTCGATCTCGGCGGCGAGCCGGCGCGGTCCGTCACGCCGACCCCGACGGTCGGCACCGCCACCACCCTGACCTGGACCACACAGGAGAAGACCGCCGGGCCTCCTCCCCAGGTGAGGCTGCTGCTCCAGCCACCCGCCACAAAGGCCAACTCCGCACGCTGGTCCAGCTATCCGTGGGACATGGCCAACACGCTGACCTGGATCACCTGGGACCTCGCGGTCGCCGCGCTGTCACTGGCCCTGGTCCGCACCCTCGCCCACCGGCCGCCGCTGGCGCTCCCCACCGCTGCCGAGGAGGCCACCAGGAGGAACCTGCGGCGTCTCGTTCTCGCATGGCTGCTGATCACCCTCGTCCACGCCGTGGACGACCACGTCTTCAGCGCGCTGGCTCGGCAGGTCGGAGACGGGGTCGGGGACGGGGACGGCGGAAGATGGTTCACGGACCACTGGGAGGCACTTGTCCTGGGGGTGTCGACCGCCCTTGGCCTGATGCTCTGCCGCATCGGCCGGCCTGGCCGGGCCGCCACGGCGGCGGTGGCGCTCGCCGCGGGATACATCGCAGTCGTGGTCGGACGGCCCGCACTCTTCGGACTGCCGCGGCACATGTTCCTGTACTGGGTGGACGACCCCGCGGGGGTCGCGGCCTTCGAGGACGCGGGTGGGGCGTACTGGTTCGCGCTCGCGTGCGCCGCCCTCATCTTCGTCTGGCTGGTCGGCCTGGTGAGCACCTGCCTGCGGCTGTGGAGGGACTCGAACCCGTCGACGACCGGCGGCCCGCCGCCTTCCGGCCGCTTCCCCCACGCCGTGCTCGCCGCCCTGGCGTCGGCATCCTGCGCGCTGCCCGCGGCCGGCATGCTGGCGGCGGAGAGCTGGTGGGACCGCGTGTCATGGCTGGCCGACCAGAGCGAAGGGACGGCCTATCCCGTGTTCCACACGGCCGTCGTCTTCAACGACCAGCGCTGGTTCCCCTCCAACTTCCTCGACTGGATCCCCGGTTACGTCTGGTGGTGGACCACCGGTCTCGCGCTGGCCGCCGTGGCCCGCGCCTGGCGTACGGCGCCCGGCCACACGGGCGAGACGCTGCTGCCGCGCGAACTGGACTTCCTCAAAGTGTTCTTCGTCGTTGCGGTGGCCCCTGTCGTCGGCTGGTACGGCGGGGTCCCGCTGACGCTCATCTCGCTGGCCGTCCTCTGGTTCGCACTGACCGCCCTGCTGGCGATCGGCAGACGCGGCGCCGTCCTCTCCCGGGAACTCGTCCACGGGGTCCCGCTCCACCAGGTCGTCGGAGAACGTCACCGGACCCGGTTGATGAACATGGCCCGTCAGCACCGCGAGCGACATGCCGAGTTGCGTCGCCTGGAGCAGGGGCAGGCCGAGGTGGAGCGCGCCGCCGTCGAGCGGAAGCTGGACCGGCTGCACCGCTGGACCCCGCCGAACCCGCGGCACCCGCACGAGCGCGTGCCGCTGCCGCACTCCGTCGGCCCCGTGGAACTGGCCCTCGCCTGGGGTCCGCGGGCCGACTGGTGGGACAACGCCTGCCGAGCGGCGGTGGTTGCCGCGGTGGTCGGGCTACCCGCCAACGGCGTGCTGTTCTGGATGAACCACGTCCGCGGCACCGCGTGGACCGACAAGTTCAGCCAGCGCTTCGGCTTCGTCGAGGTCGCGATGAACGTGGCCAGCGCGGAGCTGATATACGCGGGGGCCGGTTTCACCCTGGGCGCGTTGTGGCGGGTCCTGCCCGGGCGCCGCGGACCCGGCCGCGGCTGCGGTGTGGGGCTCGTCTACGCGCTCCCGCTTCTCGTCGACCAGCTCGGGAACACCCTCGCCGGGCAGCCGGGCAACAACGAGGTGCTCGACGCCGCGTTCACGACCCTCGTCCTCACCGTGACGGGCATGGTCCTCGACATCGACACGTTCCGGCGGGAACGCCGCTACTGGCCCACCCGGGCGGGCCTGCTGCTGTCGCTCTACCAGATGCGCAGCGCCTCCGCGCAGATCGCGCTGTTCGTCGCCCAGCTCGTGGCCCTGGTGACCATCTGGCAGCAGCTCAGCTCCGATCCGCCGGTGGTCCTCATCGACCACCAGGGACCGAGCGGCATCAGCGTGCCCGGCGCCGACGGCGCCTCGGGGCACTGAGCGCGGAGCCCGCTCAGCCGGCGAAGTGCGCCGCGACGAGGGAGAGGAACAGGAGGCCGGCAGCCAGGAGCACCGCCAGGCCGGCCTTGCGGGCCGGGGCGGGCGGGGCGCCGTCCGGGGTGGTCTGCGTCCAGACCAGCGCGCCCGATGCCACGGCGAGGGTGGAGAGGTAGAGCCAGCCCGGGAAGCTGCGGCAGGTCCCCCGCATGACGCAGGCCGTGCCGGTCTCGGAGGCGAGGGCGAGGACCACGACCAGGAGGGTGGCCGGGATCAGCAGCAGCCCGGCCCACAGGGACAGGACCCGGAAGCGGCGGGCCTCGCTCGGGCCCGGGGACGGAGCGCGCGGAGCGGGCAGGGACGGCAGGTGGTCGTTCATGGGAGCGATCCAACCCGTCCCCGCCGTCGCCGACATGAGCGGTCGTACTCAGACGCGCCGCCGGACCGCTCAGACCGCTCGGACCGCCTCGACGCCGACCGCACGGCCGGACCGCTCGGACCGCATCGACGCCTGACGCGCCGCTGGAGCCCTCAGACCGCCTCGACGCCCGCCGGTTCCGCCTCGCCGATGAACGTGCGCCACAGCGCCGCGTACTGCCCGTCGCGGGCGAGCAGTTCGTCGTGGGTGCCGTCCTCGGCGACCCGGCCGTGGTCCATCACGATCACCCGGTCGGCGCGGGCGGCCGTGGTGAGGCGGTGGGCGACGACGAGGGTCGTGCGCCGGCCGGCGAGACGGTCGGTGGCCGCGTTGACCTGGGCCTCGGTGGCCAGGTCGAGGGCGGCGGTGGCCTCGTCGAGGAGCAGCACGTCGGGGTCGACCAGCTCGGCGCGGGCCAGGGCGATCAGCTGCCGCTGCCCCGCAGAGAGGTTCCGTCCGCGCTCGGCGACCTCGTGGAGGTAGCCGCCGTCGAGGGTGGCGATCATGTCGTGCGCGCCGACCGCGCGGGCCGCGGCCTCGACCTCGGCGTCGCTCGCCTCCGGGCGCCCGTACGCGATGGCGTCGCGGACGGTCCCGGCGAACAGGTACGCCTCCTGCGGCACGACGCCGAGCCGATGGCGGTACGCCGTGAGGTCGAGCTCGCGCAGGTCGGTGCCGTCGGCGGTGACCCGGCCGTCCGTGGGGTCGTAGAACCGGGCGACCAGCTTGACCAGGGTCGACTTGCCCGCCCCGGTCTCGCCGACGAAGGCGACGGTCTGCCCTGCCGGGATGCGCAGGTCGATGCCGGTCAGCGCGGCGCCCTCCGCGTCGTCGGCGTCGCTCCCGTAGGCGAAGGACACGTTCTCGAAGGCGATGTCGCCGCGCAGTCCGGGGACCTCGCGCGGGGCGTCCGCGGCGGCGGTGGAGGTGGGCTCCTGGAGGAGCTCCTGCATCCGCTTCAGCGAGACGGCGGCCTGCTGGTAGCCGTCGAAGACCTGGGAGAGCTGTTGCACGGGCGCGAAGAACAGGTCGATGTAGAGCAGGTAGGCGACCAGCGCGCCGGTGGTGAGCGTCCGGTCCTCGATGCGGTGCGCGCCGACGATCAGGACGGCCGCGGCGGCCACGGAGGACAGCAGCGTGACGAAGGGGAAGTAGACCGAGATCAGCCACTGTCCGCGGACGCGGGCCTCGCGGTACTCCTCGCTGCGCGCCGTGAAGCGCTCGGCGCCCGCCCGCTCGCGCCGGAAGGCCTGCACGATCCGCAGGCCAGCGACCGACTCCTGCAGATCGGCGTTGACCACGCTGATCCGCTCACGGGCCAGCTCGTACGCCTTCACGCTGGAGCGGCGGAAGAAGTACGTGGCGACGGCGAGCACCGGCAGGGTCGCGAACACGACCAGGGCGAGCTGGAGGTCGAGCACGAGCAGCGCGCCCATGATGCCGAAGAAGGTGACGACGGAGACGAAGGCCGTGACCAGACCGGTCTGCAGGAAGGTCGACAGGGCGTCGACGTCCGTGGTCATCCGGGTCATGATGCGGCCGGTGAGCTCGCGCTCGTAGTAGTCCAGACCGAGCCGCTGGAGCTGGGCGAAGATCTTCAGGCGCAGCGCGTACAGGATCCGCTCGCCGGTGCGGCCGGTCATGCGGGTCTCGGCGGTCTGCGCGGCCCACTGGACGAGCACGGTCACCAGGGCGAGCGCGGAGGCGGCCCAGACGGCGCCGATGGCGAGCCGGTTGACGCCCTCGTCGATGCCGTGCCGGATCAGGATCGGCAGCAGCAGGCCCGCGCCCGCGTCCAGGGCGACCAGGCCCAGGCTGATCAGCAGCGGCAGTCCGAAGCCGCGGAGGAGACGGCGCAGCCCGTACGACTCCTCGGGCGAGACGGCCCGGGTCTCGTCGACGTCCGGGGTGTCGACGGCGGGCGGCAGGGCGTCGACGGCGGCGAGCAGCTCGGGGGTGGCCCCGGGCTCCCGGGGCTCGCCGTCCTCGTTCTCGTCGCGTACCCACAGGGTCGGGGTGATCCCCCGCTCGGCGTCGAACTCGGCGTCCAGCTCGGCCCGCAGCGTGCGGTCCTCGGGCACGTCGATCGGGGCGAGGTGGCCGGGCGAGACGCCGCCGAGCTCGTCGGGGTCGGTGAGGAGCCGCCGGTAGAGCGCGGAGCGTCGCTCCAGCTCCTCGTGGGTGCCGATGGCGGCCAGCCGGCCGCCGTCGAGGACGGCGATCCGGTCGGCGAGGCCGAGGGTGGAGCGGCGGTGCGCGATGAGCAGCGTGGTGCGGCCCGCCATGACGGACTTCAGGGCCTCGTGGATCTCGTGCTCGACCTTGGCGTCGACGGCGGAGGTGGCATCGTCGAGGAGCAGCAGCCGGGGGTCGGTGAGGATCGCGCGGGCCAGCGCGATGCGCTGGCGCTGGCCGCCGGAGAGGGTGAGGCCGTGCTCGCCGACCTTGGTGTCGTAGCCGTCCGGGAGCTCGGTGATGAATCGATCCGCCTGGGCGGCGCGGGCCGCCGCCTCGATCTGCTCCTGGGTGGCGTCGGGCAGGCCGTAGGCGATGTTGGCGCGGACGGTGTCGGAGAAGAGGAAGGAGTCCTCGGGCACGAGCCCGATCGCGGCGCGCAGCGAGTCGAGGGTGAGCTCGCGGACGTCGTGGCCGCCGACGAGGACGGCGCCGTGGGTCACGTCGTAGAAGCGGGGCAGCAGCAGCGAGACGGTCGACTTGCCGGAGCCGGACGAGCCGACGACGGCGACGGTCTCGCCGGGCCGGATCTCCAACGAGAAGCCCTGGAGAACGGGGCTGCCGTCCTCGTAGGCGAAGGAGACGTCGTCGAACTCGACCGTCGCGGGGGCGTCCGCCGGGAGCTCCTTCGTGCCGTCCCGCAGGGTCGGCTCGGTGTCGATGAGCTCCAGGACCCGCTCGACGCCGGCGCGGGCCTGCTGGCCGACGGTGAGGACCATGGCGAGCATCCGGACCGGGCCGACGAGGGAGGCGAGGTAGGAGGAGAACGCGACGAAGGTGCCGAGGGTGATCTGCTGCTGGTAGGCGAGCCAGCCGCCGAGGGCCAGGACGGCGACCTGACCGAGCGCGGGCACGGCCTGCAGCGCGGGGGTGTACTTCGCGTTGAGCCGGACGGTGCGCAGCCGGCCCGCGAAGAGCTTCCGGCCGGCCTCGCGGATCTTCCCGGTCTCCTGCCCCTCCTGCCCGAAGCCCTTCACGACCCGTACGCCGGTCACGGCTCCGTCGACGACCCCGGCGACGGCGGCGGCCTGCTGCTGGGCGTACCAGGTGCTTGGGTGCAGACGGGTGCGGCTGCGCCGGGCGATCCACCAGAGGGCGGGCGCGACGGCGAGCGCGACGAGGGTGAGCGGCAGGGAGAGGGCGGCCATCACGCCGAGCGAGATGAAGAAGAGGAGGAAGTTCCCGATGGTCATCGGGAGCATGAAGAGCAGCCCCTGGATGAGCTGCAGGTCGCTGGTGGCCCGCCCGACGACCTGCCCGGTGGACAGCTCGTCCTGCCGGCGTCCGTCGAGCCGGGTGAGGGTCCCGAACATCTCGGTGCGCAGATCGTGCTGCACGTCGAGGGCGAGCCGTCCGCCGTAGTAGCGGCGGACGTAGGTGAGGGCGTAGACGGCGAGGGCGGAGGCGACGAGGAGGCCCGTCCACAGGCCGAGGGATCCGGTCTTCGCGCCGATGACGTCGTCGATGACCACCTTGGTGATCAGCGGGACGAGCGCCATCACGGCCATGCCGCCGAGCGAGGACCCCAGCGCGAGCAACACGTTCGCCTTGTAGCGCCAGGCGTACGCCCAGAGTCTGCGCGCCCAGCCCTGCTGCCGCGTCCCCGTCTGTTTCTGCCCCACCGCCGCCACGTGGCGCCTCCCGTCCGTCCTGCTCTACCGGAAGCCGCAACGCGGTCGACGTGCGATTTCATCCCGCCGCAACAAACCCGGGCCCGACGACGGACGGGAACGGGTCCCGGGTCCTAGGACCCGGGACCGCGGGACGGGCACGGATCAGAACGGACCGGGCAGGGTCACGGAGATGCCGTTGCCGGTGTCCGTGATGACCACGTTGCTCCAGACCAGGCTCATCGGAGGACTGCACTTGGGCTGGAACGTGGCGGTGACGGTCACGCTGAAGTTGGCCTTGCCGTTCTGGACGGGGAAGGTTCCGCCGCCGCCGGTGGACTGCTTGTTGCCGGCCTGGGGGTCGTTGCCGCCCTTGTTGACGCACTGGGCGTCGGCGGTGACGGAGATGTTCACGGACTGCTGGTTGCCGAGGCCTGCCTCTTTGCCCTTCACGGTCAGGCTGCTGCCGGAGGCGGTCGCGGTCGGGGTACCGACGAAGTGGGCGCTCACGGCTCCGGCGGTCGGAGCGAGGAAGCCCACGAGGCCGAGTGCCACCGAGGCGGGCAGGAGGAACACGGATTGGCGTCGCATGACGTTTCACCTCATCGGGGGGACGAACGCCGTGTTGCTGCGGACGCGCCACTTCCGCACGTGACCCAGAATATGCCTCCTGGGGACGTCCGGCAGGTCGGTCAGAGGTGCGTCGGCTCGAACATCCTCAGGAGGGCCGGGAGGACGACCACCGACGGGCCCGGGGTCCTCAGGGCCGCCGCGAGGTCCTCGGCCAGCGTGTCCGGGGTGGTGAGGGCCGCCGGGACGCCGAAGGACTCGGCGAGCGCGACGAAGTCCGGGCGGGACAGTTCGGTCCCCGTGGCCTCGCCGAAGGCGTCCGTCATGTACTCGCGCAGGATGCCGTAGCCACCGTCGTCGACGATCAGCCAGGTGACGTCGAAGCCGTACTGCTTCGCCGTCGCCAGCTCCGCGATCGAGTACATGGCGCCGCCGTCGCCGGACACCGCGAGCACCGGGCGGGTCGGGTCGGCCGCGGCCGCGCCGAGGGCGGCCGGGAAGCCGTAGCCGAGGCCGCCGGCGCCCTGCGCCGAGTGCATGGTGTTGGGGCGGCGGGCGTCGAACGCGGACCAGGCCCAGTACGCCAGGATCGTCATGTCCCAGAAGCTCGGTGCCCGGTCGGGCAGCGCCTCGCGCACGGCGGCGACGACCCGCTGCTCCAGGTCGAGGTCCTGGGCCCGGAGGCGGTCTCCGACCTTCGTCAGGACGGCCTTCACCCGCTGAGGGGCGCCGGCGTCCTGCCGGACCTGCACCGTCTCCAGCAGCGCCTGCAGCGCCAGCCGGGCGTCGGCGTGGATGCCGAGCGCGGGGTGGTTCGACTCCAGCTTCCCGGCGTCGGCCTCGATCTGGACGACCCGGCCCCGCGGGGCGAACGTGTGGTAGTTCGAGGACAGCTCGCCGAGGCCCGAGCCGACCACGAGGAGGACGTCCGCGTCCTCCAGGAAGTCGGTGGTGTGCCGGTCCTCCAGCCAGGACTGCAGCGACAGCGGGTGCTCCCACGGGAAGGCGCCCTTGCCGCCGAAGGTGGTGACGACGGGGGCGTTGATCCGCTCGGCGAGCGCGAGCAGCTTGCCGGAGGCGTCGGAGCGGACGACGCCTCCGCCCGCGATGATCGCCGGGCGTTCGGCGTTCGCCAGGAGGTGGGCGGCCACCGCGGTCAGCTCGGGGCGCGGCACGACCTCCTCCGGGGTCGCGTCCACGGCCGTGACCACGGGCAGCGTCGTCCCGGCGAGCAGCACGTCCTGCGGGATCTCCACCCACACCGGCCCGTGCGGGGCGGTGAGCGCCGACTTCCACGCGGCGGCGATCGCGGAGGGGATCTGCGACTGCGTACGGACGGTGTGCACGGACTTCACGACGTCGCGGAACGAGGCCTGCTGGTCGCGCAGCTCGTGCAGGTAGCCGTGCCGTCCGCCGCCGAGCCCGGCCGCCGGGACCTGGCTGCCGATCGCGAGGACCGGCGCGGAGGCGGCGGCCGCCTCCTGGAGCGCGGCGAGCGACATGAGCGCTCCGGGGCCGGTGGAGAGCAGCAGGGGGGCCACCTCGCCGGTGATCCGGCCGTACGCGTCGGCGGCGAAGCCGGCGTTGTTCTCGACGCGGAGTCCGACGTAGCGCAGGGTGGAGCGGCGCAGGGCGTCGAACATGCCGAGGGCGTGCTGGCCGGGGAGGCCGAAGACGGTGGTCGCGCCGAGGCCGGAGAGGGACTCGACGACGAGGTCGCCGCCGGTCCGCCCGGCGGGCGGGTTGAGCGCGGCCTCCGTCTGGGCGGCGGTGGGCCGCAGCACGAGGTCGTGGTCGTGGGTCATGGGGTCCCCTGGCTTGTCGGTCGGCTGCGGCCCGGTCGGTGGCCGGGGGCGTGCCCGGGCCGTTCCGCGCCGGCGGAACGGTCGGGCACACCCCCGGGGCGTCCTACTGTGCCGTGCGCGACGCGGCGATCTGGCGGGACATGATCGTCGTCAGTTCGTACGCCGTGTGGGAGGCGGCGACGGCCGTGATCTCGGCGTGGTCGTAGGCGGGGGCGACCTCGACGACGTCGGCGCCGACGAGGTTGCAGGAGGCGAGGCCGCGGAGGATCTCCAGGAGCTCGCGGGAGGTCATGCCGCCCGCCTCGGGGGTGCCGGTGCCCGGGGCGTGGGCCGGGTCGAGGCAGTCGATGTCGATGGAGATGTACAGCGGGCGGTCGCCGATGCGCTGGCGGAGCTGGTCGGCGACCTCGTCGGCGCCGCGGCGGTAGATGTCCGCGGAGGTGACGATGCCGAAGCCCATCTTCTCGTCGTCGGTCAGGTCCTGCTTGCCGTAGAGCGGGCCGCGGGTGCCGACGTGCGACAGGGCGGAGGTGTCGAGGATGCCTTCCTCGACGGCGCGGCGGAACGGGGTGCCGTGGGTGTACTCGGCGCCGAAGTAGGTGTCCCAGGTGTCGAGGTGGGCGTCGAAGTGGAGCAGGGCGACCGGGCCGTGCTTCTTCGCGACCGAGCGCAGCAGCGGCAGGGCGACGGTGTGGTCGCCGCCGAGGGTCATCATGCGGGCGCCGGTGGCGAGCATGTCGTCGGCGGCGGCCTCGATGGTCTCGACGGCCTCGTTGATGTTGAACGGGTTGACCGCGATGTCACCGGCGTCGGCGACCTGGGCGAGCGCGAACGGGGAGGCGTCCTGCGCCGGGTTGTAGGGGCGCAGCAGGCGGGAGGCCTCGCGGATGGCGTTGCCGCCGAAGCGGGCGCCGGGGCGGTAGGAGACGCCGCTGTCGAAGGGGATGCCGACCACGGCGACGTCGGCGGTGCCGACCTCGTCCAGGCGCGGCAGCCGGGCGAACGTCGCGGGACCGGCGTACCGCGGGATGCGGGACGAGTCGATCGGGCCGCGCGGGGTGTTCTGGTCGCTGCTGCTCATGGTCGGGTCCTCCTGGGGTGTATCGACGGGTCCGGCTCGACCGTAAGTCGCCCGAAAGAGACATTGAAGTGTACGTTTCCTCCACTGTATGGGCGTGTGATGTACGAAGGGTCCTGATCATGGCCGCAACGGTGGAGACCGCCCCCGCTCCCCCCGCCCCGCCGGTCCCGCTCGCCGCGCTGCTCGCCCGCGCGGACCTGGGCCTGCGGCTGCTCGCGGGCCCGGACGACGTGGCGCTGCACTGGGTGCACACCTCGGAGATGGCCGACCCCTATCCGTACCTCCTCGGCGGCGAGCTCCTGATGACGGCGGGCGTGCAGCTCACGGATCCGGCGCGGTACGTGGCGCGGGTGGTGGAGGCGGGGGCGGCGGCGCTCGGCTTCGGCGTGACCCCGGTGTACGACACGGTGCCGGCCCCGCTCGTCACCGCCTGCGAGCGGCACGGTCTCCCACTGATCGAGGTGCCGCCGAAGACCCCGTTCACGGCGGTGGCGCGAGCCCTGTGGCGCTTGATGGCGGAGGCCCGGCTGCACGAACTGCGCCGGGTCAGCGAGGCCCAGCAGTCCCTGGCGACCGCTGCCGCCCGCCCCGCTCCGGTCCCCGCGGTCCTCGGCGCGCTGGCCTCCCGCCTGGCCGGCCGCGCGGTCCTCTTCGACCCCGCGGGCGCGCAGACGGCGTCGGCCGGCCGCGAGATCCCCCCGGCGGCGTCCGAGGCCCTCGCGGACCTGGCGGGCGTGGTGGGCCCGCGTCCCGGCGGCCCGGCCTCGGCGAGCGGCGACGGCGGCGGGCTGCAGCTCGCCGCGTACGCCCTGGGCGGGGGCGACGGCCTGACGCTGGGCCTGGCGACGGAACGGCGTGGACCGAGCGACCGCACGATCGCCGGTGTCGCGGTGGTCCTCCTGTCCCTCCTCACGGCCCCGCACCGCGCCGCCGACGTGACGACGCGCGACACCGCGCTCCTCCGCCTCCTCCTGGGCGCCACCCCGTCGGCCGCGGCCGACGCCCTGGGCCCGGGTCCCTGGACGGTCGTCCACGCCCGCGGCGGCGACGGCACCCCCTTCGCCGCGGCCACCCTGGCGGCGGCCCTGGGCACCCCCCTCATGGACCCGGGCACGACGGCCGACGACGGCGGGACCCCGCAGGCCCGAGGATTCGCGCCCGTCCGCCTCCTCCTGCCGTCCTCCGCCCCCCTGACCGCCCAGCCCGGCTGGACCCTGGGCGCGGCCGCCCCCGCCGATGCGGCCGACCTCCCCTCCGCCGACGCCCAGGCGGCCCGCGCCCTGCGCCGCGCGGAAGCGACCCGGACCCCGTTGGTCCGGCACCGGCCGGCCGGCTTCGCGGGGCTCGTCGACCGCGACGAGGCGGCGGCCTACGCCCGCGCCACCCTCGCCCCGCTCTCCGAGCCGCTCGTCGAGACCCTCCGGACCTGGCTGTCGCTACACGGCAGCTGGGACCGGACCGCCGTGGCGCTGGCGATCCACCGCAACACGGTCCGGCAGCGGATCGCCCGCGTCGGGACGCTCCTCGACCGCGACCTGGACGACCCGGACGTGCGGATGGAGCTGTGGTTCGCCTTGGGCCGACTGTGACGGCGGGGCGGCTTTCCGGCCCCGCCGCGTCGCCGGCGCCGGGGTGGGCACGACAGCGGCGCGCCCAGGTTCGGGACGCGCCGCTGCGGAGCCGTGGTGAGTACTCGGGACAGCCCCCGGATCAGTAGAGCTTGCTGACGGCGGTCTTCGCCGTCGTGCGGAAGGCGCCCAGCGGGGCGTCCTTCAGGTCGCCCATCTGGCCCCAGCGGACGAGGGTGACGGTGCGGCCGTCGCGGCCGACGGAGAAGAGGTGGATGTCGGTGTTGCCGATCTGCGGGTCGGCGGTGTCCAGGCTGTAGACCCAGGCGCCCTCCTCGACGGCGAGCTTGCCGTGGTAGGCGCTGACGGCCTGCAGGCCCGGGTTCTGCTGCTCCAGCAGCGGGCCGCAGCCGGCGAGGGCCTTGCGGAGGGTGTCGACCAGCTTCACGGCGTCGGCCTCGGTGCGGGCGACGGTCGTGATCTGGACGCCGTTGGTGTCGAGCTCGGTGCTGAACTCGCGGTAGCGGGTGTTCTGCGCCGGGATCTTGTACGGGGCGCAGAGGACGCCGCCGTTCTCCGGTACGCCGGTGAAGACCTGGGTGGCGGTCCACGGCGTCGACGACGGCGGCATCTGGGCGGCGGCGAGGAAGGCGGGCTGGGCGGCGGCCTGCGCCGGGGCCGTGGCGAGGGCCGCGAGGCCCAGGGCGGCCGCGGCGGCGGTGGCGAGTGCGGTGCGGAGCTTGTGCATGGTGGTGGATCCCCCGTCGGGTCGTTCGGTCAGTGCTCGACCAGCGTCGGGGCGGCGCCCGCCGCCTGCAACGGTGACGCGCCCACCTTTCGTCCCGGAACCATTCCACCCCCGCTGACGTGCAAGAACGTTGAGGGGTGGGACGCAGGGCCGAGGGGGATGGAATGCCGAAGGACGCCGCCGTCGAGGAGTTCGCACGGCTCGTGCGCGCGCTGAAGGCGCGGGACGGGAGGAGTTACGAGGCGCTGGGCCGGCGCCTGAGCGTCAGCGCGTCCACCCTCCACCGCTACTGCTCGGGCGCGACCGTCCCGGAGGAGTTCGCCGTGGTCGACCGCCTCTGCCTGCTGTGCGGGGCGGACGAGGAGGAGCGGCGCGCCCTGGAGGTGGCCTGGAGCCGCGCGGACGGCGCCCGCCGCCGTCCGGCATCCGTTCCCGGGCCCGCCCCGAGCCCGGCACCGGTTCCCGGCCCCGCCCCCGGCCCGGAGCAGGAACCCGGCCCGGAGCAGGAGCCCGGCCCGGAGCCGGGTCCGGAGCCCGCGCCCGCCGTGCACACGCGCGTGCAGGGCCTCACGCGCGTGCCGGGCGTCCCCTCCCGGCGGCGCCGGTGGGGGCGGGTGGGCGTGGCCGGCGGGGCGCTGGCGGTCATCGGGGCGGTGACGCTCGGAGCGGTCCTCCTGCCCGGAAGGCCCCGGGAGCGGGCCGCCGAACCCCCGGCGCCGCTGACGTGGACGGTCGCCTCGGACCTCTGGAAGAACGGGTGCGGGCACACCTACCTCGTGGAGCGGACGCCCCCTCCCCCGCCGGAGGCGGCCGACGCGCGGAGCTGGGCGGCGGCGCAGGGGGCCGTGGACGGCGGGGAGACGCTGGTGCGGGTGTCGGTGCAGGGGAAGAGCGCGGCGGCGGTGGTGCTCCAGGCGCTGCACGTGCGGGTGGTGGAGCGGGGCACGCCGCCGCCGTGGGCGGCGTACCGGATGGACGACGGGTGCGGCGGGGCGGTGACGCCGCGTCGTTTCGAGGTGGACCTGGACCGGCCGCGACCTGTGGCGCGGGCGCTGGACGGGTACGACGCCTCCGGGGAGGAGGGCCGGACGCTCCCGGCGGTCTCCTTCCCGTACACGGTCAGCGCCTCCGAGCCGGAGGAGCTGCTGGTCTCGGCGGAGGCGGCGGGGTGCGACTGCCGCTGGTACCTGGAGCTGGAGTGGAGCTCGGAGGGGCGCCGGGGCACGGTCCGGATCGGGGACGAGGACGGCGCGCCCTTCCGGACGAGCGGGGCGCAGGGCCGGCCCGTGTACGGGTACGACTCCGTGGGGCGGGCCTGGATCACAGGCAAGGAGTCTGGACAGGGCGGGTGACCGCTGGGTAACTTCGTTGACGACAGGCTGAGCAAGCGCTTAGACAACTGGGCCGCAGACCGGAGGAGCCGCACCGTGCGCCGTACCGTATTCAACGAGGACCACGAGGCGTTCCGGGAGACCATCCGGGCCTTCATCGAGGCCGAGGTCGTCCCCGTCTACGACGAGTGGTTCGCCGCCGGTCAGGCGCCGCGCGACTTCTACAACAAGCTCGGCGAGCTCGGCATCTTCGGCATCAACGTGCCGGAGGAGTTCGGCGGCGCCGGCCTGGACACCCACAAGTTCGAGGCCGTCCTCTACGAGGAGACCGCCCGCGCCGGCGTGCAGTTCGGCGGCTCCGGCGTGCACGTCCTGCTCGCCCTGCCGTACATCAAGATGCTCGCCACCGACGAGCAGAAGAAGCGTTACCTCCCGAAGTTCGTCTCCGGCGAGGAGATGTGGGCCCTCGCGATGACCGAGCCGGGCACCGGCTCCGACGTCGCGGGCATGAAGACCACCGCCAAGCTCTCCGAGGACGGCACCCACTACGTCCTCAACGGCGCCAAGACCTTCATCACGGGCGGCGTCCACGCCGACCGCGTGATCGTCTGCGCCCGCACCTCCGCCCCGTCGGCCGAGGACCGCCGCTTCGGCATCTCCCTGTTCGCCGTGGACACCAAGTCCGAGGGCTACTCCATCGGCCGCAAGCTGGACAAGCTGGGCCTGCGCACCTCCGACACCGCCGAGCTCGCCTTCGTCGACGTCAAGGTCCCGGTCGAGGACCTGCTCGGCGAGGAGGGCAAGGGCTTCTCCTACCTCGGCCACAACCTGGCCTCCGAGCGCTGGGGCATCGCCTTCGGCGCGTACGCGCAGGCCAAGGCCGCCGTCCGGTTCGCCCAGCAGTACGTCACGGACCGCACCGTCTTCGGCAAGCCGGTCGCGCACTTCCAGAACACCAAGTTCGAGCTGGCCGCCTGCCAGGCCGAGGTGGACGCCGCCGAGGCCGTCGCCGACCGCGCCCTGGAGGCCCTGGACGCGGGCGAGCTGACCCCGGCCGAGGCCGCCTCCGCGAAGCTCTTCTGCACCGAGGTCGCGCACCGCGTGATCGACCGCTGCCTCCAGCTGCACGGCGGCTACGGCTACATGAACGAGTACCCGATCGCCCGCCTGTACGCGGACAACCGCGTCAACCGCATCTACGGCGGCACCAGCGAGATCATGAAGTCGATCATCGCCAAGTCGATGGGCCTGTAAGTGCCCGACGAGCACAGCGCACTGGATGACCTGCTCGATCTCCTCGACCTCGAGCGGATCGAGCAGGACATCTTCCGGGGGCAGTCCCGCCCCTCGATCGTCCCCCGCGTCTTCGGCGGCCAGGTGGCCGCCCAGGCGCTGGTGGCGGCGGGGCGGACCGTCCCCGAGGACCGCCTCGCCCACTCGCTCCACGCGTACTTCCTGCGCGCCGGGGACCCGGGCGCGCCGATCGTCTACAACGTGGACCGCATCCGCGACGGGCGTTCCTTCACCACCCGCCGGGTGGTGGCCGTCCAGCACGGACAGCCGATCTTCCACCTCTCGGCGTCCTTCCAGACGTACGAGGAGGGGCTCGACCACCAGGCGGACATGCCGCCCGCGCCGGACCCCGAGTCGCTGCCGACGCCCGCCGAGATGCTGCCCCGCCACCTCCCCCGCGAGGTCGCGGACCGGCTGATCGAAGCCCGGGCGGCGGTCGACCTGCGCTACGCCGAGACGCCCCCGTGGGGCACGGTCGGCACCCCGCGCGAGCCGCGCTCCCAGGTCTGGTTCCGCACCAACGGCAAGCTGGCCGACGACCCCCTCCTGCACGTCGTCCTGGCCACGTACGTCTCCGACATGACGCTGCTCGACTCGATCCTCCTCGCCCACGGGCGCGGCGGCTGGGCCGTCGGCGACGTCGTCGGGGCGTCCCTGGACCACGCCATGTGGTTCCACCGCCCCTTCCGGGCCGACGAGTGGCTCCTCTACGACCAGGAGTCGCCGACGGCGTCCGGCGGACGCGGCCTCGGCCAGGCCCGGATCTACACCCAGGACGGAAAGCTGGCCATCTCGGTCATCCAGGAGGGTGTCGTCCGCGTTCCGCGCTGACGACCCGACGGCCCCCCCCACCGGCCGCTGCCCGGGCTCTATCCGGGCAGCGGCTGCTCCGCCCAGATGACCTTGCCACGGGCGGTGTAGCGGGTTCCCCAGCGCTCGGCGACCTGGGCCACCAGGAACAGACCGCGGCCTCCCTCGTCCGAGAGAGCCGCCCGGCGCAGGTGCGGGGCGGTGCTGCTGCCGTCGGAGACCTCGCAGATCAGCGCACGGTCCCGGATCAGGCGCACGCGGATCGGACCGGCGCCGTAGCGGATGGCGTTCGTGACCAGCTCGCTCAGGATCAGTTCGGTCGTGAAAGCCTCCTCCTGCAGGCCCCAGCCCTCCAGCGTCCGGGCGGCCTCGGCGCGCACCGGGGCCACGGCCGAAGGATCGGAGCGCACGTCCCACGCGACGGTGCGGTCGGCGTCCAGTGCGCGGGTCCGGGCGACCAACACGGCGAGGTCGTCGCGCGGGTGACGGGGCAGCAGGGACTCCAGGACGGCGCGGCAGGTCTCCTCCGGCGAGCGACCGGCGTGGGCGACAGCACGGCACAGCCGGTCGAGGCCCTCGTCGATGTCGCGGCCACGGGCCTCGACCAGACCGTCGGTGTAGAGCACGAGGGTGCTGCCCTCGGCGAGTTCCAGCTCGGCCGTCTCGAAGGGCAGGCCGCCCAGGCCGAGCGGCGGACCGCCGGGGACGTCGGGGAGCTCGGCGCGGCCGTCCGGCCGTACGAGGACGGGGCCCAGGTGCCCGGCGCGGGCCACGGTGCAGATCCGGGACGTCGGGTCGTAGATCGCGTACAGGCAGGTGGCGCCGGTGACGTGCGCGACCGCGTCACCGCCGTCTCCCCCCTCCTTCCCGGCCTCGCCCCCGTCCTCGTCCTGGTCGATCCGGGCGACCAGCTCGTCCAGGTGCCACAGCAACTCGTCCGGGGGCAGGTCCAGGTTCGCGAAGTTGTGGACGGCGGTCCGTAGCCGCCCCATGGTGGCGGCGGCGTGCAGGCCGTGCCCGACGACGTCGCCCACCACGAGCGCCACCCGGGCGCCCGGCAGGGAGATCACGTCGAACCAGTCCCCGCCGACACCGCCCACCCCGCCTGCCCCGGCCTGCGCCGGCAGGTAGCGGTGGGCGACGTCCACCGCGGTCTGCTCGGGCAGGGCCCGGGGGAGCAGGCTGCGCTGCAGGGTGACCGCCATGGCGTGCTCGCGCGTGTAGCGGCGGGCGTTGTCCACGCCGACCGCGGCACGGGCGACCAGTTCCTCGGCCAGTGACCGGTCGTCCTCCTCGAAGGGCTCGGGCTTGTCGGAGCGCCAGAACGTGGCCACGCCCAGGACGACTCCCCTGGTCCGCAGGGGAGCCGCGATCATCGAGTGGATCCCGTACGAGAGCAGCCGCTGGGCATTGGCCGGATCCTGCCGCTGCCACCCGGAGAGGGCGGCCATGTCCGCCTCCATGACCACCTCTCCCGTCCCGAAGCCCGCCGCCTGGGGCGTGGACGACACGAAGCTGATCAGGCTGCCGGTCGGGTAGAGCGGGCTGTCGTCCCGGATGCCGCGGAACGCCACCCGCCGCATGTCGGCGGCCCGGCCCGCCGGCTCGCCCCCGCGCACGACCGGATCGGACAGGTCGACGGTGACGAAGTCGGCGAACCGGGGCACCGCGACGTCCGCCAGTTCCTCGGCGGTCCGCACCACGTCGAGCGTGGTGCCGATCCGCACCCCGGCGTCGTACAGCAGGCGCAGGCGCTCCCGCGCGACGTCGGCCCGACCGGCGAGCGCCCGCAGTTCGGTGGTGTCCCGCAGGGTGACGACGGTGCCGGAGGGGCCGCCGTCGCGGTCGGTGGACCGCTGGTTGACCGCGAGCAGGCGGTCACCGGCCACGTGCACCTCGTCGACGGCCGGCCGGCCCGAATCCAGCAGCCGGGCCATGTCCGGGTCGATCCCGAGGTCCAGCGCCGGTCGTCCCTGGGCGTCGGCGGCGAGGTCGAGCAGTCTGCGCGCCTCGTCGTTGGCCAGGACGAGCCGGTGGTCGCCGTCCAGGATGAGCACGCCCTCCTTCACGGCGTGCAGCACCGCGTCGTGGTGGTCGTACATCCGCGTCATCTCGGCGGGTCCCAGACCGTGGGTCTGGCGCAGCAGCCGTCTGCTGACCAGCGCGGTGCCGCCGGCGGTGAGCGCGAAGGCACCGGCCGCGGCGCCGAGCAGCAGCGGGAGCTGGGCCTCGGCGATCCCGCTCACCTCGTCGACCGTGACCCCGGCGGCCACCAGGGCGACCACGTCGCCGTCGTCCCCGACGACGGGCACGACGGCCCGGATGGACGGTCCGAGGGTCCCGGTGACGGTCTCCCTGACGACGCCGCCCGCCGCGGCGGGGGCGATCGTGCCGATGTAGCGCTTGCCGATCTGGGCGGGGTCGGGATGGGTGTAGCGCACGCCGTCGGGCGTCATCACCACGACGAACGACACCCCGGCCCCCGCCCGGGCCCGCTCGGCCTTCGGCTGCAGCACCCCGGAGGGATCGGAGGAGGCCAGGGCCTCCTCGATGCCGGGCGCACTGGCGAAGGCCTGCGCGACGGCCAGCGAGCGGCTGCGGGCCTCCCGCCGGCTGTCGCTTCGGGACTGCAGGACGAGCGCCACCACGGCCGCGACGACGAGGAGCACCACGATCGCCACCTGCAGGAGGAAGACCTGACGGGCGACGGTGCGTGCGCTCAGGAACGAGCGCAGGTGGCCGACGATTCCAGCCATGCCTCTTTTCTAGCACCGTCCGAGCGACGGGGTACGCCGATGGCGGGCCCGTCGGCCGCCGCCACGGGGGCCGGTCTCCGCCGTACGGGAGGGTGTCGTTCGCGGCCCGCACCGCGGACCGGACATACCGTCCGATCCATGGCGGAACAGGGCGAGAGCACCTTCACAGTGATCGTGGCGGCGATGGCCAACCTGGGCATCGCCGCCGCCAAGGCCGTCGCGGGCGTGGTCAGCGGTTCCAGCGCGATGCTGTCGGAGGCGGCGCACTCGCTCGCCGACACCGTCACCGAGTTCATGCTGCTCACGGCCCTCAAGCGGAGCGAGAAGCCGGCGGACGAGGACCACCCGCTCGGCTACGCGAACGAACGCTACGTGTGGGCGATGCTCGCCGCCGTCGCCACCTTCGTCGGCGGCGCGGTCTTCTCCCTCTACGACGGCATCCACACCCTCGTCGCCGGCGAGGAGCTGGGCGACCCCCTCATCTCGTACATCGTCCTCGGCGTCGCCTTCGTCCTCGAAGGCTTCAGCCTCCGCACGGCCGTCAAGCAGGTCAAGGGCGAGGCGGCCCGGATGAAGACCCCGTTCAGCCGCTACCTGCGCCTCACCCCCGACACCACCGTCAAGGCGGTCGTCATGGAGGACTCGGCCGCCCTCGCCGGCCTGATGCTGGCGGCCGGCGGCCTGATCGGCGTCGAGATCACCGGTTCGAGCGTCTGGGACGGCGTCGCCTCGATCCTGATCGGCCTGCTGCTCGTCTACGTCGCCTGGGTCCTCGGCCGCTCGAACGCGGAGCTCCTCGTCGGGCGCCCGCTCCCCCGCCGGATGCGCGAGCAGGTGCGCGAGGAACTGCTGGCGGTGGACCACGTGGTCGGCGTCCTGGCCCTGACGACGCTGATCCAGGGGCCGGACGAGGTGCTGGTGGCGGCGAAGATCGACTTCAGGGACGTGTCGACGGCGGCCGAGATCGAGCGGGCATGCGACCACGCGGAGACCCGCCTCCGCGCCCGCTTCCCGGCCGTCCGCCGCGTCTACCTGGACCCGACCCCGGGTCGCGACTGACGCCGCACGACCGCCCCCGCCCCGCCCGGGCCCCTCCCCGCCCCGCCCACGACAAAAAGCAAGCGGGACGGCGGCGTCGGCGCCCACGGCGGGCGCCCGGCGAGCCCGCCCGGCGAGGCGAGCGGGCAGGCGGGCGGGCAGGCGAGCGCGGGGAAGGCTCCGGCGAGGCGAGCGGGCAGGCGAGCGGCCCGGCGCGGAGCGACGGCGCTCGCCGTCTCGCGCCTCGCGCCTCGCGCCTCGCGCCTCGCGCCTCGCGTCAGCTCAGCAGGCCCGCGGTGTCCAACAGGTACGCCGTCAGGGGCTCGTAGGAGCGGGGGTCCAGGACGTGGTCGTCCAGCGGGACCGTGACCTGCATGGTGCCCTCCGCCTCCGCCAGGAACAGCGCCGGGTCGTTGCAGTCCGCATAGCCCACCGAGTCCACGCCCCGCTGCGCCGCGCGCCCCGCCCACCCGTGGTCGGCGACCACGAGGTCCGGCGCGGGCTCGCCCAGCACCGCCAGGCCGTCCAGGATCGCGTTCATCGGCTCCGGGGAGTGGGTGTGCCAGAGGGAGGCGCCGCGTTCGAAGACGGCGACGTCGGCGAACTGCACCACGTACCCCTCGTCGGCGGTGAGCCCGCCGGGGATCCGGACGATCTCGCAGCCGCGCGCCCGCAGCGCGCCGGCGACCCGGCTGTGCGCGTCGATCAGGGCGCCGGGGTGGCCGGTCGCGAAGAGCACGCGCTCCTTCGCGGCGGCGGCCTTGGCGAGGCGGGCGGCCATCCGGTCGAGGGCGGCGACCGTCAGCTCGGGGTCGATCGTGTCCTGCCCGGTCCGGTGCGCGGGATCGTCGACGACCCCGCACCGCTCGGCCATGACGGCGAGCACGTCCTGCTCGTCGGTCCACCGGTCGCCGAGCTCCAGGCCGAGCCAGTAGTGCCGGTCGCCGTTGGCGAGCTTCCGGTAGTGACTGAGGTTGTTGTCGCGCGGGGTGGCGACGTCCCCCGCGATACGGGTCCGGACGAGGTGCTCGACGAGGGCGGCGCGGCTGAGTATCGGCATGGCGCCATTCTGCCGGGCGGCGGGCCCGGCCTCCTAGGCGGCGCCCTGACCGCCGCCGAGCGCGCCGAACGCCCCGTGGGCGAGGCCGCGCAGCAGGGTCTCCATCTCGCCCCGGCCCAGCGGGGCGCCCAGGTGGGGGGTCGAGTTGAGGAGGCCGAAGACCGCGTGGACGGCGGCCCGCACCTCGTACTCGCCCGCCGTCGGGTACAGGTCGCGGACGACGGCGACCCACAGCTCGACGTACTGCCGCTGGAGCTGCCGGACCCGCTTGCGGTCCTCGTCCTTGAGGCGGTCGAGCTCGCGGTCGTGCAGGGTGATGAGCGGCCGGTCGTCGAGGGCGAAGTCGATGTGGCCGTCGATGAGGGAGCCGAGGACGGCCCGCGGGTCCCCGTCCGATTCGGCGACGCGCAGCCGGCCGCCGTCGAGCAGCCGCTCGCTGATGCCCACGAGCAGCTCGGCGAGCATCGCGTCCTTGCCGGGGAAGTGCCGGTAGAGCCCGGGGCCGCTGATGCCGACGGCGGCTCCTATCTCGTCGACGCCCACGCCGTGGAAGCCGCGCTCGGCGAAGAGACGCGCGGCCTCCTTGAGGATCTGCTCGCGTCGCGTCGGGGCGTCGGTCCGTCCGGTCCGGGTCGGCGTCGTGGTCATGCACTCGATTCTAGACAACGCGGTTAGCGGTCGTTAACCTGAGGCCATACGTTAACGCTCATTAACCCGAGTGGACCGACCGAGCAAGGGAGCTCGACGGATGCACCAGGCACCTGTGCTGACGAGCGCGGCGGATCCCGCCTCGGCGGCCTGGCAGGCCAACGAGACGGCCCACCACGAGCTGGCCGCGACCCTGCGCGCCAAGCTCGCCGCGGCCGCCCTCGGCGGCGGCGAGAAGGCCCGCGCCCGGCACACCGCACGCGGCAAGCTGCTGCCGCGCGACCGCGTGGACACACTGCTGGACCCGGGTTCGCCGTTCCTGGAGCTGGCCCCGCTGGCGGCCAACGGGATGTACGGCGACCAGGCCCCGGCGGCCGGCGTCATCGCGGGCATCGGCCGGGTCTCCGGCCGTGAGTGCGTGATCGTCGCCAACGACGCGACCGTCAAGGGCGGCACGTACTATCCGATGACGGTGAAGAAGCACCTCCGCGCCCAGGAGGTGGCGCTGGAGAACCGTCTCCCCTGCCTCTACCTGGTCGACTCCGGCGGCGCCTTCCTGCCGATGCAGGACGAGGTCTTCCCGGACCGCGAGCACTTCGGCCGGATCTTCTTCAACCAGGCCCGGATGTCGGGCGCCGGCATCCCGCAGATCGCGGCGGTCATGGGCTCCTGCACGGCCGGCGGCGCGTACGTCCCGGCGATGAGCGACGAGGCCGTGATCGTGCGGAACCAGGGCACGATCTTCCTCGGCGGCCCGCCGCTGGTGAAGGCGGCGACCGGCGAGGTCGTGACGGCAGAGGAGCTCGGCGGCGGCGAGGTCCATTCGCGGATCTCCGGCGTCACCGACCACCTGGCCGAGGACGACGCCCACGCCCTGCGGATCGTCCGGAACATCGTCGCCACGCTTCCCGAGCGCGGCCCGCTGCCCTGGTCGGTCGAGCCGGCCGAGGAGCCGAAGGTCGACCCGATGGGCCTGTACGGCGCGGTGCCGGTCGACTCCCGCACCCCGTACGACGTGCGCGAGGTGATCGCGCGGATCGTGGACGCCTCCCGCTTCCAGGAGTTCAAGGCGGAGTACGGGCAGACCCTGGTCACCGGCTTCGCCCGGATCCACGGCCACCCGGTCGGCATCGTCGCCAACAACGGCATCCTGTTCGCCGAGTCCGCCCAGAAGGGCGCGCACTTCATCGAGCTGTGCGACCAGCGCGGCATCCCGCTGCTGTTCCTGCAGAACATCACCGGCTTCATGGTGGGCAAGGCGTACGAGCACGGCGGCATCGCCAAGCACGGCGCCAAGATGGTGACGGCCGTGGCCACCACCCGCGTACCGAAGCTGACGGTCGTCGTCGGCGGCTCGTACGGCGCGGGCAACTACTCGATGTGCGGCCGGGCCTACTCCCCCCGCTTCCTGTGGATGTGGCCGAACGCCAAGATCTCGGTCATGGGCGGCGAGCAGGCCGCGTCCGTCCTCGCCACGGTCAAGCGCGACCAGCTCGGCGACGCGTGGAGCACCGAGGAGGAAGAGGCCTTCAAGGACCCGATCCGCGCGCAGTACGAGACGCAGGGCAACGCCTACTACGCGACGGCCCGGCTGTGGGACGACGGGGTCATCGACCCGCTGGAGACCCGGCAGGTGCTCGGTCTCGCCCTGACCGCCTGTGCCAACGCGCCCCTGGGTGACCCCCAGTTCGGCGTCTTCCGGATGTGAGGACCCAGAGGATGCAGCACATGTTCGACACCGTCCTGGTGGCCAACCGGGGCGAGATCGCCGTCCGGGTCATCCGCACCCTGCGGGAGCTGGGCGTCCGCTCCGTGGCCGTGTACAGCGACGCGGACGCCGACGCCCGGCACGTACGGGAGGCGGACACGGCGGTACGGATCGGGCCGCCGGCGGCCTCGGAGTCGTACCTCTCCGTCCCCGCCCTGCTCGACGCCGCCCGGCGCACCGGCGCGCAGGCCGTCCACCCCGGCTACGGCTTCCTCGCCGAGAACGCGGGCTTCGCGCGGGCCTGCGCGGAGGCCGGCCTGGTCTTCATCGGGCCGTCCGCCGAGGCGATCTCGCTGATGGGCGACAAGATCCGGGCGAAGGAGACGGTGCGGGCGGCGGGCGTGCCCGTGGTCCCCGGTGCCGCCGACCCCGACATCGTCGACGCCGCCCGCGAGCTGGGCGCGCCCGTCCTGCTCAAGCCCAGTGCGGGCGGCGGCGGCAAGGGCATGCGCCTGGTGCGCGACCTCGCGGTCCTGGAGGACGAGATCGCGGCGGCGCGGCGCGAGGCCCGGTCCTCGTTCGGCGACGACACCCTGCTCGTGGAGCGGTGGATCGACCGTCCGCGGCACATCGAGATCCAGGTCCTCGCCGACGCGCACGGGAACGTGGTGCACCTGGGTGAGCGCGAGTGCTCGCTGCAGCGCCGCCACCAGAAGATCATCGAGGAGGCGCCGAGCGTCCTGCTCACCCCGGAGATCCGGGCGGCGATGGGCGCGGCGGCGGTCGACGCGGCCCGTTCCTGCGGCTATGTCGGCGCGGGCACGGTCGAGTTCATCGTGCCGGGCGGCGACCCGTCCTCGTACTACTTCATGGAGATGAACACCCGCCTCCAGGTCGAGCACCCGGTGACGGAGCTGGCGGTAAAGATCAAGGAGGACGGCCTGGACCTGGTGGCGTGGCAGCTGCGGGTCGCCGCCGGCGAGCCGTTGTCCTTCGCCCAGGAGGACGTCCGGCTGGACGGCTGGGCGATCGAGGCGCGGATCTGCGCGGAGGACCCGGCGCGCGGCTTCCTGCCGTCCGGCGGCACGGTGCTCGCGCTGAACGAGCCCCAGGGCGCGGGGGTGCGCACGGACTCGGGTCTCGCGGAGGGGACGGAGGTCTCCTCCCTCTACGACCCGATGCTGTCGAAGGTCATCGTGCACGGCCCGGACCGGCCGACGGCCCTGCGCAAGCTGCGCGCGGCCCTGGCCGACACGGTCACCCTGGGCGTCCCCACCAACGCGGGTTTCCTGCGCCGTCTGCTCGCCCACCCGGACGTCGTCACCGGCGACCTGGACACGGGCCTGGTCGAGCGGGACGCGGAGAGCCTGATCGACGGCACGGTCCCGGCGGAGGTGTACGCGGCGGCGGCGCTGCTGCGCCACTTCCCGGTGCGCTCGGCGGCCGCCCCCGGCGGCGCCTGGGCGGACCCCTTCGACGCGCCCACGGGCTGGCGCCTGGGCGGCACCCCCGCCTGGACGGCCCTGGACTTCCGGGTGCCCGGCCACGAGCCGGTGACCGTCCGCGTGCGCGGCGGGGCCTCGGGCGCCGAGCTGCTGCTCGGCGGGGCCGGCTCCGGCGACGAGGGCGCCCCGGTCTCCGCGGCACTGGTCGGCGACACCGACGGCGCGGCGCTTGTCCTCGCCGTCGACGGCGTCACGCACCGCTTCACCGTCGTCCCCTCCCCGGAGGGGCGGTGGCTGGGCCGGGACGGCGACTCCTGGCACGTCCTGGACCACGACCCGGTGGCCGCCGCCCTGAGCGGGGCCCGGCACGGCGGGGCCGACACGCTGGCCGCGCCGATGCCCGGGACCGTGACCGTCGTGAAGGTGGCGGTCGGGGACGAGGTCGAGGCCGGGCAGAGTCTGCTGGTCGTCGAGGCGATGAAGATGGAGCACGTCATCTCCGCCCCGCACGCCGGCACCGTCACCGAGCTGGACGTCACGCCCGGCACGGCCGTCGCCATGGACCAGATCCTGGCCGTGGTGACGCCGCGGGACGAGGAGGAGGCGGCATGAGCGGCCTGCCGATGACCGTGTCCGATCCCACGCTTCCCGCGCGGGTCCGGATCCACGAAGTGGGGCCCCGCGACGGGCTGCAGAACGAGAAGACGGCCGTCCCGACCGATGTGAAGGCCGAGTTCGTCCGGCGACTCGCCGCCGCCGGCCTGTCGACCGTCGAGGCGACCAGCTTCGTGCACCCCAAGTGGGTGCCCCAACTGGCCGACGCCGAGGAGCTGTTCCCGCGGGTGAGCGACCTGCCGGTGCGGCTTCCGGTCCTCGTGCCGAACGAGCGCGGGCTCGACCGGGCACTCGACCTCGGCGCCCGCGAGGTCGCCGTGTTCGCCTCGGCCACCGAGTCCTTCGCCCGGGCCAACCTGAACCGGACCGTCGACGAGGCGCTCGCGATGTTCCGGCCGGTCGTCACCCGGGCCATAGAGGCCGGCCTCACGGTCCGCGGCTACCTGTCGATGTGCTTCGGCGATCCCTGGGAGGGCGCCGTCCCGATCGAGCAGGTCGTCCGGGTCACGAAGGCGCTCGCCGACATGGGCTGTGACGAGCTGAGCCTCGGCGACACCATCGGCGTCGCCACCCCGGGCCACGTCCAGGCCCTGCTCACGGCACTGAACGAGGCGGGGGTGCCCACCTCCCGCCTCGCCGTGCACTTCCACGACACCTACGGGCAGGCGCTGTCCAACACGCTCGCCGCGCTCCGGCACGGCGTCACCACCGTGGACGCCTCCGCCGGCGGCCTCGGCGGCTGCCCGTACGCCAAGTCCGCCACCGGGAACCTCGCGACCGAGGACCTGGTGTGGATGCTCCAGGGCCTCGGCATCGAGACCGGGGTCGACCTGGCCGCCCTGACCGCCACGAGCGGCTGGATGGCCGAACAGCTGGGGCGGCCGAGTCCGTCCCGCACCGTCCGCGCGCTCTCCCACAAGGAGTCCTAGTCATGTCCCTCGACCACCGGCTCTCCGAAGAGCACGAGGAACTCCGCCGTACGGTGGAGGAGTTCGCCCACGACGTCGTGGCGCCGAAGATCGGCGACTACTACGAGCGGCACGAGTTCCCGTACGAGATCGTCCGCGAGATGGGCCGCATGGGCCTGTTCGGTCTGCCGTTCCCCGAGGAGTACGGCGGCATGGGCGGCGACTACCTGGCGCTCGGGATCGCGCTGGAGGAGCTCGCCCGGGTGGACTCCTCGGTCGCCATCACCCTGGAGGCGGGCGTCTCGCTCGGCGCGATGCCCGTCTACCGCTTCGGCACCGAGGAGCAGAAGCGGGAGTGGCTGCCGAAGCTGTGCGCCGGCGAGATGCTCGGCGCCTTCGGTCTGACCGAGCCGGGCGCCGGCTCGGACGCGGGCGGCACCCGCACCACCGCCGTCCGCGACGGCGACCACTGGGTCATCAACGGCTCGAAGTGCTTCATCACCAACTCCGGTACCGACATCACCGGTCTGGTCACGGTCACGGCCGTCACCGGCCGCAAGCCGGACGGGCGGCCGCTGATCTCCTCGATCATCGTCCCCTCGGGCACTCCCGGCTTCACGGTCGCGGCGCCCTACTCGAAGGTCGGCTGGAACGCCTCGGACACGCGTGAGCTGGCGTTCGACGACGTGCGGGTCCCGGTGGAGAACCTGCTGGGCGAGGAGGGCCGCGGCTACGCGCAGTTCCTGCGGATCCTGGACGAGGGCCGGGTCGCGATCGCGGCGCTCGCCACGGGCCTGGCGCAGGGCTGTGTGGACGAGTCGGTGAAGTACTCGCAGGAACGTCACGCCTTCGGCCGTCCGATCGGCGACAACCAGGCCGTCCAGTTCAAGATCGCCGACATGGAGATGCGGGCGCACATGGCCCGGATCGGCTGGCGCGACGCGGCCTCGCGGCTCGTGATGGGCGAGCCGTTCAAGAAGGAGGCGGCGATCGCGAAGCTGTACTCGTCGACGGTGGCCGTCGACAACGCGCGTGAGGCGACCCAGATCCACGGCGGCTACGGCTTCATGAACGAGTATCCGGTGGCCCGCATGTGGCGCGACTCCAAGATCCTGGAGATCGGCGAGGGCACGAGCGAGGTCCAGCGGATGCTGATCGCGCGGGAGTTGGGCCTGCCGGCCTGATCCCTCCGCCGTACGTGCCGGAGCCCGTCACCCCGACCCGGGGTGGCGGGCTTCACTCGTTCCCGGGGCCGAAGGGGCGGCCCCACCTCTGTTGATCGGGATGAGGTTAGGCTAACCTACCTTCGACTTGCCCAGGCCGACCCCGGCACGTACCGAAAGCGACTTCGCCATGCCCAGCACCGCCCGAGCCACTTCCCTCACCCGTCGCGGTCTGCTCGCCGCGGGCGGCGCCCTCGGGCTCGGCGCCGCGCTCGCCGCCTGCGGCAGCGACACCAAGGGCGGCGGCGACTCGACCAAGGCCGGCGAGAAGGCCGGCCCGTGGAAGTTCACCGACGACCGCGGCACCGCCGTCGAGGCGAAGTCCGTCCCGAAGAACATCGTCGCCTTCACCGGAACCGCCGCCGCGCTCAAGGACTTCGGCATCGAGGTCAAGGGCGTCTTCGGCCCGACCACGGTCAAGGACCCGAAGACCGGCGCCGAGACCCCGGACGTCCAGGCCGGCGACCTCGACGTCAAGAAGGTCAAGATCATCGGCAACGTCTGGGGCGAGTTCAAGATCGAGGAGTACCTCAAGCTCCAGCCCGAGCTCCTCATCACCGACATGTGGGAGAAGAACGACCTCTGGTACGTCCCGGCCGAGCAGAAGGACAAGATCCTCAAGATCGCGCCGAGCGTCGCCCTGTGGGCCGCCGACAAGTCCATGCCGGCCGTCCTCCAGCGCCACGCCGACCTCGCCGCCTCGCTCGGCGCCGATGTGCAGACCGCGCAGATCAAGGCGGACAAGGCCCGCTTCGAGGCCGCCGCCGAGCGGGTCCGCAAGGCCGCGCAGGGCAAGAAGGACATCAAGGTCCTCATCGGCTCCGGCTCCCCGGACCTCTTCTACGTCTCCACCCCGGTCCGCCCGACCGACACGCTGTACTTCAAGGAGCTCGGCGTCAACATCGTCACGCCCACCAAGCTCGACCAGGCCGGCTGGTTCGAGGGCCTGAGCTGGGAGAACGTCGACAAGTACCAGGCCGACATCATCATGCTGGACAACCGCACCTCGGCCCTGCAGCCCGAGGCCCTGAAGGCCAAGCCCACCTGGGCCGCGCTGCCCGCCGTCAAGGCCGGCCAGGTCATCCCGCGCGTCACCGAGCCGATCTACTCGTACGCCAAGTGCGCCCCGCTCCTGGAGGACCTGGCCAAGGCCCTCGAGAACGCCAAGAAGGTGTCCTGACCCATGACGAACGCCGAGACCGCCCCGTTCCAGTTCTTCTCCCTCCAGGTCGACCGGACGCGGCGGCTCGGCCCGTCCCTGGTGCGTGTCACCTTCACCGGCGAGGACCTGAAGAACTTCGCCGCCGGCGGGCGCGACCAGTCGCTCTCGCTCTTCCTGCCGCACCCCGGCCAGGACGCCCCGGTGCTGCCCCCGCTGGACGACCCGGACATGTACGCGATCCTGGGCGCCTACCGGGCCATGCCGCACGACGAGCGGGCCGTGATGCGCTCGTACACCGTGCGCGCGCAGCGCACCGAGCCGGTGGCCGAGGTCGACATCGACTTCGCGGTGCACGAGGACGGCGGCCCCGCCTGCCGCTGGGCCCAGCACGCGAAGGCCGGGGACCGGGTGGTCGTGCTCGGCCCGGCCGTGTCCGACAACACGGGTGTGCGCTTCCGGCTCCCCGAGGACGCCGACTCCGTCCTCGTCTGGGGCGACGAGACGGCCCTGCCGGCCGTGTCGGCGATCCTGGAGTGGCTGCCGGCCGAGACCCGCGCCCACGTCTACCTCGAAGTCCCCTACTCCGGCGACCGCATGGAGCTGGCGACGGAGGCCGACGCGACCGTCACCTGGCTGGTCCGCGAGGAGGGCGCGCCGTCCGCCGTCGAGGCGATCGCGGGCGCCGAGCTGCCCGGCACGGACCCGTACGTCTGGATCGCGGGCGAGTCCGGTGCCGTGAAGGCACTGCGCAGGCACTTCGTGCGCGAGCGCGGGATCGACAAGCGGCGGGTCACGTTCGTGGGCTACTGGCGCAAGGGCCTGTCCGAGGACGCCCTGCGCGAGGTCCCGGACGAGACGCAGGAAGAGGCGTAGCACCCCTCCGCAACCCGCCCGCGAGCTTCCGCCCCGGACCCCGCCGCGCCGGGACCGGGACCGGCCCGCGCCACCGGAACCACGACCCGGGCCCGTACCGCCGCCCTCAACGGCACCACCACCCGGGCCGGACGGACCACGGTCCCCCCAGATCCCCCCACAGGGCCGACGGCCCCTCGACCCTTACGGGCCGAGGGGCCGTTGTTGTGTGCGAAGTAAGGTTAGGCTAACCTTACTTACACAACGTCGACCGACCGTGTCCCCCACACCCGGAAGGGCCCCACATGCGCTCCCACCTGCTCAACGCCGCGACGGCGGAGTCATATCGACGCTCCGTCAACGAAGGAGTCGAGCGGGTCGCGAGGAAACTCGCCACGACACGCGGCCCGTTCACCGGCGTCACCCCCGCCGAACTCGCCCCCGTCGTCGACGCCGTCGACCTCGACCGGCCGCTCGGCGACGCCTCCGCGGCCCTCGACGAGCTGGAGGACGTCTACCTCCGCGACGCGGTCTACTTCCACCACCCGCGCTACCTGGCCCACCTCAACTGCCCGGTGGTCATCCCCGCCGTCCTCGGCGAGGCGGTGCTCTCCGCCGTCAACTCCTCGCTCGACACCTGGGACCAGAGCGCCGGCGGCACCCTCATCGAGCGCAAGCTCATCGACTGGACCGCCGGCCGGATCGGCCTCGGCCCGCTCGCCGACGGCGTGTTCACCAGCGGCGGCACCCAGTCCAACCTCCAGGCGCTGCTGCTCGCCCGCGAGGAGGCCGGCGCCGGGGACCTGACGAAACTGCGGATCTTCTCCTCCGAGTGCAGCCACTTCAGCGTCCAGAAGTCGGCCACCCTGCTCGGCCTCGGCCGCGACGCCGTCATCTCGATCCCGGTCGACCGCGACCGCCGCATGCAGTCCGTGGTCCTCGCCGCCGAGCTGGAGACCTGCCGCGCCGAGGGCCTGATCCCGATGGCGATCGTCGCCACCGCCGGCACCACCGACTTCGGCTCCATCGACCCGCTGCCCGAGATCGCCGCCCTGGCCGCCGAGTACGGCGCCTGGATGCACGTGGACGCGGCCTACGGCTGCGGCCTGCTCGCCTCGCCGACCCGCCGCCACCTCCTGGACGGCATCGAGCGGGCCGACTCCGTCACCGTCGACTACCACAAGTCCTTCTTCCAGCCGGTGAGTTCCTCGGCCGTCCTGGTCCGCGACGGGGCCACGCTGCGGCACGCCACCTACCACGCGGACTACCTCAACCCGCTCCCCCAAGCTCTCGGCTCCGCTCGAGCAGGGGGGACCCCCATGACGATCGCCGGGCAGATCCCCAACCAGGTCGACAAGTCGCTCCAGACCACCCGCCGCTTCGACGCCCTCAAACTGTGGATGACCCTGCGCGTCATGGGCGCCGACGGCGTCGGGGAGCTCTTCGACGAGGTCTGCGACCTGGCCCGGGCCGGCTTCGAGCTGCTCGCCGCCGACCCGCGCTACGACGTGGTCGTCGCGCCGCAGCTGTCCACGCTCGTCTACCGCTACATCCCCGAGGCCGTCACCTCGCCCGCCGAGATCGACCGCGCCAACCTCTACGCCCGCAAGGCCCTGTTCGCCTCCGGCGAGGCCGCGGTCGCCGGCACGAAGGTCGACGGCAAGCAGTACCTCAAGTTCACCTTGCTCAACCCCGAGACGACCGTGGCCGACATCGCCGCCGTCCTCGACCTGATCGCCGGCTACGCCGAGCAGTACCTGGGAGAGAACCTTGTCCACGCCTGAGACGACTCAGCCGCACGACTTCATCGGCATCGGGCTCGGTCCGTTCAACCTCGGCCTGGCCTGCCTGACCGAGCCGATCGACGAGCTGAACGGCCTCTTCCTGGAGTCCAAGCCGGACTTCGAGTGGCACTCCGGCATGTTCCTGGAGGGCGCCCACCTCCAGACCCCGTTCATGTCGGACCTCGTCACCCTCGCCGACCCCACCTCGCCGTACTCCTTCCTCAACTACCTGAAGGAGAAGGGCCGGCTGTACGCGTTCTACATCCGCGAGAACTTCTATCCGCTGCGGACGGAGTACAACGACTACTGCCGCTGGGCCGCCGGGAAGCTCTCCTCGATCCGCTTCGGCACGACCGTCTCGGCCGTCTCGTACGACGAGGACGCCGAGCTGTACGTGGTGACCACCGAGGCCGGAGAAACGTTCCGGGCCCACCGGATCGTGCTCGGCACCGGCACCCCGCCGTACGTCCCCGAGTCCTGCCAGGGCCTCGGCGGCGACCTCATCCACAACTCGCGCTACCTCCCGAACAAGGAGGAGCTCCAGAAGAAGAAGTCCATCACCCTGGTCGGCAGCGGCCAGAGCGCCGCCGAGATCTACTACGACCTCCTCAGCGAGATCGACGTCCACGGCTACCGGCTCAACTGGGTGACCCGCTCCCCGCGCTTCTTCCCGCTGGAGTACACCAAGCTCACCCTGGAGATGACCTCGCCGGAGTACGTGGACTACTTCCACGCCCTCCCCGAGCAGACCCGCTACCGCCTGGAGACCCAGCAGAAGGGGCTCTTCAAGGGCATCGACGGCGAGCTCATCGACGCGATCTTCGACCTGCTCTACCAGAAGAACCTGGCCGGCCCGGTCCCCACCCGGCTGCTCACCAACTCCGCGCTGACCTCGGCCTCGTACGACGGGACGACCGGCAGCTACACGCTGGGCTTCCGCCAGGAGGAGCAGGAGAAGGACTTCCGGCTGGAGACCGACGGCCTGATCCTCGCCACCGGCTACAAGTACGCCGTCCCCGCCTTCCTGGAGCCGCTCCGCGACCGCCTCCGCTGGGACTCCCAGGGCCGCTTCGACGTGGCCCGCAACTACTCGGTCGACACCACCGGCCGCGCGGTCTTCCTGCAGAACGCCGGTGTGCACACCCACTCGATCACCTCGCCCGACCTGGGCATGGGGGCGTACCGCAACGCCTACATCATCGGCGAGATGCTGGGCTCCGAGTACTACCCCGTCGAGAAGACCATCGCGTTCCAGGAGTTCGCCGTATGACCGCCACCGTCCACATACGCCCGCTCGATCCGCTGCGGGACGCCGAGCTGATCCACCCCTGGGTCACCGACCCCAAGGCGACCTACTGGATGATGCAGGGCTTCCAGCTCCAGGACGTCGAGCGCGAGTACATGGCGATCGCCGCGAACCCGCACCACGACGCCTTCATCGGTCTCGTGGACGGTGCGCCGGCGTTCCTGATGGAGCGCTACGACCCCGCGAAAGCGGAGCTCGTCGGCCTGTACGAGCCGCAGCCCGGCGACGTCGGCATGCACTTCCTCGTCGCGCCCACCGACTCCCCCGTGCACGGCTTCACCCGCACGGTGATCACCGCCGTCATGCGCGAGCTGTTCGCCGACCCGGCCACCACCCGCGTGGTCGTCGAGCCCGACGTCCGCAACACGGCCGTCCACGCGCTCAACGAGGCCGTCGGCTTCGTGCCCGAGCGCGAGATCCAGAAGCCCGAGAAGAAGGCGCTGCTGAGCTTCTGCACCCGCGCGCAGTTCGAGGCCGCCGTGGGAGCCGCCGCATGAGCACCAGGACCGCCGACGCCGTCGCCCATCTGACCCCGGCCCGCTGGGCCGACGCCAACCGGGCGCTGATCCGCAAGGGCCTCGCCGAGTTCACCCACGAGCGCCTGCTCGACCCGCAGGAGCTGGGCGAGGGCCGCTACCGGGTGCTCAGCGACGACGGCCGCACCGAGTACCGCTTCACCGCGGACCGGTTCGCCCTCGACCACTGGCAGGTCTACCCGGAGTCCATCAGCCGGCACCGCGGCAGCGAGCAGCTCCCGCTGGACGCCCTGCAGTTCATCACCGAGCTGCGCGGTTCGCTCGGTCTGAGCGACGAGATCCTGCCGGTGTACCTGGAGGAGATCTCCTCCACCCTGTCCGGCACGGCCTTCAAGGCGACCAAACCGCGCGTCACGGCCGCGGAGCTGGCCCGCGCGGACTTCCAGGCGATCGAGACCGGGATGACCGAGGGCCACCCCTGCTTCGTCGCCAACAACGGGCGGCTCGGTTTCGGCGTCGACGAGTTCCGCGCCTACGCCCCGGAGGCGGCCGCCCCGGTGCACCTGGTGTGGCTGGCCGCGCACCGCGACCGCACCACCTTCACCGCGGGCGCCGGGATCGACTACGAGACCTTCGTCCGCGCCGAGCTCGGCGACGCGGCCGTCGACGGCTTCGCCGCGACCCTCGCCGCCCGCGGCCTGGACCTCGCCGACTACCTGCTCGTGCCGGTCCACCCCTGGCAGTGGTGGAACAAGCTGTCCGTCACCTTCGCCGCCGAGGTCGCCCAGGAGCGCCTGGTGTACCTGGGCGAGGGCGCCGACGCCTACCTGGCGCAGCAGTCCATCCGTACCTTCTTCAACACCGCCGACCCGGCCAAGCACTACGTGAAGACGGCCCTGTCCGTCCTCAACATGGGCTTCATGCGGGGTCTCTCGGCCGCCTACATGGAGGCCACGCCCGCGATCAACGACTGGCTGGCCGGTCTCATCGAGGCGGACTCCGTCCTCAAGGCGGCCCGGTTCTCGATCATCCGCGAGCGCGCGGCGGTCGGCTACCGACACCTGGAGTACGAGGCGGCCACCGACCGCTACTCGCCCTACCGCAAGATGCTGGCCGCCCTGTGGCGCGAGTCCCCGGTGCCGTCCCTCGCCGAGGGCGAGCGGCTGGCCACGATGGCCTCGCTGCTCCACCTCGACCACGCGGGCGCGTCCTTCGCGGGCGCCCTGATCAAGGAGTCGGGCCTCGCTCCGGCGGAGTGGCTGCGCCGCTACCTCGACGCGTACCTGCTGCCGGTGCTGCACTGTTTCTACGCCTACGACCTGGTCTACATGCCGCACGGCGAGAACGTGATCCTGGTCCTCGACGAGCGCGGCGCAGTCTCCCGGGCGATCTTCAAGGACATCGCCGAGGAGATCTGCGTCATGGACCCGGACGCGGTGCTCCCGCCGGCCGTGGAGCGGATCCGCGCCGAGGTCCCCGAGGACATGAAGCTGCTGTCCGTCTTCACGGACGTCTTCGACTGCTTCCTGCGCTTCCTCGGCGCCACGCTGGCCGCCGAGGGCGTGGTGGGCGAGGACGACTTCTGGCGCGCGGTCGCGGAGTGCGTGAAGCGCTACCAGGAGTCGAAGCCGGAGCTCGCGGACCGCTTCGCGCAGTACGACATGTTCGCGGAGACCTTCGCGCTGTCCGCGCTCAACCGCCTCCAGCTGCGCAACAACAAGCAGATGGTCGACCTGGCGGACCCGTCGGCGGCGCTCCAGCTCGTCGGCGACCTGGTGAACCCGATCGCGCGGTTCGCCTGACGGCAGCCCGAGACCGGGCGGGGGCCCTGGCGGAGATACGGTCCTCCGCCAGGGCCCGCGCCTCCCCCCTCCGATCAGGCGATCACGCTGCGGCACCGGCCGAATCGCTTCGACCACGCACCGTGACTGTGGAAGCTTGGCCGGGTGATGACTCGAATCGCACGCGGTCTCGCCGGAGCGGCCCTGGCCCTGACGCTCGCCACGACGACCGCCTGCGGGGGAAGCGACGAAGGCAGCACGGACGGCCCCACGGAGACCACGGATGCGCCGACGACGAGCCCGGAGCCGGGCACCACGCTCTTCCCGGGGAGGGGAGGCGGTCAGTCCGCGCCGGTCCACGTGCCGACGGCCAAGGTGAACGAGCCGACGTACGCGAGGGTACCCGTCCACTTCGACGGCGAAATGTCCCTCGCAGGTGTCGACGCGAGCACCGACGACACCGACAGCGCGGACGCGTCGGCGAACCTCGGCACGTGCACCGGCACTCTGTCCGCCGGCGAAGACTGCGAGATCACTCTGCAGGTGACGGCGTACGAGCCCGGGCCCTACAGCGGAGTCATGACCGTCGAGACCTCGGACGGCGAGACACTCACCGTGCCCTTCTCCGGGGAAGCCGTCGGCGGCGAACCCACGGAGACCGTGTCGCCCACGACCGAGCCGCCGACCCCGACCGAGACCGAGATCGTGCCGACGGAATCCGAACCCACGCCCGAGATCACGTGACGGCGGGCGACGTCAGCTCCACGCGCACGGTGTCGTCGTCGGGCAGCACGACCGTCAGGTGGTCCGCGTACCGCGAGGCGTACGAGACCAGGTAGAAGCGCGACGGAGACTTGGCGAGCAGGCGGAATCCTGTGTACTGGTGCCGGTACGGGCCCTTGGCGGTCCCCACGTCCCGGTACGCGATGTCCTTCGCGTCGTGCGTGAGCGGGATGCGCGAGTAGACCACCACGGGCAGGCTCCCCGCGTGGCCCCCTTCGATGGCCCTCCAGGCATCGGTCTGCCCCGAGTCGGCCACGTACCGGGTCATGCCGAAGAACAGGCTCATGGCCAGCAGCCCGATCAGCAGGGCACCCCCCGCCGCCCACATCCGTTCGGCGGTCTCGTCGCGCCGGGCCGAGTCGACCGCACTGCGCTGCAGACGCTGCTGCACGGCGTAGAACGCCAAGGTGGCCCCCAGGGCCACCACGAGGATCGGGACGTATTCGGTCCCCCACCAGCTCGCGGGGAGGGGGTTCGGAATCCGATATCCGAAGAAGAGCGGAAATCCCAGCATCGCCATCACCAGGCCGACACCGAGGAACCACCAGCACACCGTGCGGCGCCGGCGCTCGTTCCCGGGGCGGGCCAGCACGTGACCGATCCTGCCGAGCACCAGCAGCACGACCAGCCCGCAGACCAGCAGGAACCACACCGGGCCGAAGACCGCGTCCGGGCTCTTGGCCAAGTAGGCCTGTACGGAGAGCTGGAGATCGGCCGGCGGCACGCCGAAGGACGCGTAGTAGGCATCGGTGTAGACGCTGCCGAAGTAGTACAGCAGACCGATGACGGCGGTCCCCGGCCCCACGACGTACGCCGCCTTACCGAGGAACGAGGACACCTTGGGCGGCGTCGCCGACCGCGGCTCAGGCTCCGGCTCCGCCGCGGGCCCCGGCGCGGACTTCTCCCCTCGCGGCACGTGCATGCCGCCAGTCTCCGCGCCGGCGCCCGGCCGCGCGCGCAGAGCGCGCCACCTGGTCTAACTCCGGGCCGCACCCACGGCCCCCGCGGCGCCCGGTGGAACTCGACGCGTCGACGAGCGGTACGCATCCGGACGGTCACCCTGCGTACATCACGCCCCCGCGAGGGGTCGAGGTGTAGACCAATCGGCCCATCCGAGGGTGTGATCGCGCTCTCTCCTGCCCGAAATCGGGCAGGATTCTTGCACTGACCCTCGGGTAGCCCTCAGTATTCACGGGTGCTCGATCGCCGACCGTCGTACGACGACCTCATCGACCACCTGGTGCGCAGCACCGCGCTCCAGCGCGGGGAGGCCTCCCGGGTGGTCCTCGACGTCCTCGCGTACTTCGACGAGACGACCGAGGACTTCGTGCGTCGCCGCCACCGCGAACTGCAGGCCGGCGGCTCGGTGAACGCGGAGATCTTCGAGCGGATCGCGGCCGAGCTGCCGCACCGCGCCGTGGCGCCGCCGGAGCTCTCGCTCCGGCAGCTGCGTCGCATCGTCTACGGCTGAGCACACTCACTGACTTGGAGGGTTGACACCTTTATGTGCGGAATCGTTGGCTACATCGGCAAGCGTGACGTCGCCCCGCTGCTCCTCGAAGGGCTGCAGCGCCTGGAGTACCGGGGGTACGACTCCGCCGGCATCGTCGTCACCAGCCCCAAGGCCGCCGGTCTGAAGATGGTGAAGGCCAAGGGCCGGGTCCGCGACCTGGAGGCCCGGGTGCCCAAGCGCTTCGCCGGCACCACCGGTATCGCGCACACCCGCTGGGCCACCCACGGCGCCCCGAGCGACGTCAACGCCCACCCGCACCTCGACCCCGAGAACAAGGTCGCCGTCGTCCACAACGGCATCGTCGACAACGCCCAGGAGCTCCGCGCCAAGCTGGAGGCCGAGGGCGTCGTCTTCGCGTCCGAGACCGACACCGAGGTCATCACCCACCTGATCGCCCGCTCCCAGGCCGACTCCCTGGAGGAGAAGGTCCGCGAGGCGCTCAAGCACATCGAGGGCACCTACGGCATCGCCGTCATGCACGCCGACTTCAACGACCGCATCGTGGTGGCCCGCAACGGCTCCCCGGTCGTCCTCGGCATCGGCGAGAAGGAGATGTTCGTCGCCTCCGACGTCGCCGCCCTGGTCGCCCACACCCGCCAGGTCGTCACCCTCGACGACGGCGAGATGGCCACCCTGAAGGCCGACGACTTCCGCACCTACACGACCAGCGGCGCGTCCACCAACGCCACCCCGGAGACCGTGGAGTGGGAGGCCGCCTCCTACGACATGGGCGGCCACGACACCTACATGCACAAGGAGATCTCCGAGCAGCCCGACGCGGTCGACCGCGTGCTGCGCGGCCGGATCGACGAGCGCTTCTCCACCGTGCACCTCGGCGGCCTCAACCTGGACGCCCGCGAGGCCCGCTCCATCCGCCGGATCAAGATCCTCGGCTGCGGCACCTCGTACCACGCGGGCCTCATCGGCGCCTCCCTCATCGAGGGCATGGCGCGCATCCCGGCCGACGCCGAGCCGGCCTCCGAGTTCCGCTACCGCAACCCGGTCGTCGACCCCGACACCCTCTACATCGCCGTCTCCCAGTCCGGCGAGACCTACGACGTGCTCGCCGCCGTCCAGGAGCTCAAGCGCAAGGGCGCCCGGGTCCTCGGCGTGGTCAACGTGGTCGGCTCGGCCATCGCCCGCGAGGCCGACGGGGGCGTCTACGTCCACGCGGGCCCCGAGGTCTGCGTCGTCTCCACCAAGTGCTTCACCAACACGGTGGTCGCCTTCGCGCTGCTCGCCCTGCACCTCGGCCGCATCCGCGACCTGTCCGTCACCGACGGCAAGCGGATCATCGAGGGCCTGCGCAAGCTGCCCGGCCAGATCGAGGAGATCCTCAAGACCGAGGACGAGATCAAGAAGCTGGCCAAGGAGTACGCGGGCGCCCAGTCGATGATGTTCATCGGCCGTGTCCGGGGCTACCCGGTCGCCCTGGAGGCCTCCCTCAAGCTGAAGGAGATCTCCTACATCCACGCCGAGGCCTACCCGGCCTCCGAGCTGAAGCACGGCCCGCTCGCCCTGATCGAGCCGGCCCTGCCGACGGTCGCCATCGTCCCCGACGACGACCTGCTGGAGAAGAACCGCGCCGCCCTGGAGGAGATCAAGGCCCGCAGCGGCCGCATCCTCGCGGTCGCGCACCAGCCGCAGGAGAAGGCCGACCACACCATCGTCGTGCCGAAGAACGAGGACGAGCTCGACCCGATCCTGATGGGCATCCCGCTCCAGCTCCTCGCCTACCACACGGCGCTCGCCATGGGCCGCGACATCGACAAGCCGCGCAACCTGGCCAAGTCCGTCACGGTCGAGTAGGCGGCTCCTCGGGCCTGTCCCCCGAGGTCCCGCCCGCCGGGCCTGTCCCCCGGCGGTCGGCCGGACACCGGAGCGGCCCCCGTGCATCCCAGGTGCACGGGGGCCGCTCCTCCATGTGCGCGCGCTCGTCCGCGCGTGGTGCCGCGGATCAGCTCGCGGCGGCCGCCCCACGGCCCGAGCGGGCCACGGAGGTCGGCCAGCCCGCGACAGCGGCCGTGGCGCCGTACCAGGCCGCGAGACCGGCGACGGCAGCGACCCAGCCACCGGCCTTGCCGAGGCCGGAGTTGTCCGCGAGGGCCCCGATGCCCATCAGCAGGAGGGCGACGAAGAGCAGCCCGTACACGCCCTGGCCGAAGAGGCCGCTGCCGCCGGACGCCATCGTCAGGGTGAGCGCGAGCAGCGCCCACAGCAGCAGGAACAGCCCTGCGGCCTCGGCCGAACCGCTGTCGCCGACGCCCGTGCCCCAGGTGAACCAGAAGGCGCCGAGCGCCGAATAGGCCGTGCCCTCACCGGAGTTGCCCGCACGCAGGGCGAGCAGGCCGACGAGGAAGAGGGCCACTCCGCCGACCCAGGTCGCGAGCCCGGCGGCGTCGGCGCTGCCGACGTGGTCGATGACGCCTGTCGAGCCGACGCCGAAGGCGAGCAGGGTCAGTCCGAGTGCGAGGTGTCCGAGAGTGGAGGTGGTGTTTCCCGCGGCGGCTTCGTTGGACACGGCGGGCTCCCTTCAGGTGTGCAGTTGTGCTGCTTGGGTCACTTTGTTCCGGTGACTTTTATGTACCCTTCACAAGCGCACAATTCACCTGAGGAAGGCCGAAATTATGGCCGGATCAAGGGAGTTGAAGCAGCGACCGCTGTTGCGGGAGCGACGGCCGGGAGCCGGTGTTACGGGATGACGACCACGGGCCGCTGCGCGCGCTTCGCGAGGCGCCCGGCCACCGACCCGAAGATCCGGCCCACGATGCCGTGCGTCCCGCCGACCACGATCGCGTCGGCCGAGTACTCCCGGCCGACCTCCTCCAGCTCGTGACAGATGTCGCCGCCGCGCTCGACGAGGATCCAGGGCACCTCGGAGAGGTGGTCCGCGCAGGCCAGCTCCAGGCCGAGGACCTCGGTGCGGTGGTCCGGCACGTCGACGAAGACCGGCGGCTCGCAGCCGGCCCAGACCGTGGTGGGCAGCCGGTTGGCGACGTGCACGATGATCAGGCCGGAGCCGGAGCGGCGGGCCATGCCGATGGCGTAGGCGAGGGCGCGCTCACTGGACGTGGAGCCGTCGAAGCCGACCACGACACCGTGCCGGAAGGCCGGGTCGCAGGCGTGGCGTGGCTGTTCCACCGCGAGGGGGTCGACCGTGGAGTCGGCGACGCGCTTGCGGTCCGCGGGTTCGGGGAATTCGTGACCGGCCATCGGTGTCTCGGCGAAGAAGGTCCTCTTGAGAGGGACGGAAAGGACGGGGAGCGGAACAACGGTTGGCGGCGGAGCTGTGTCCGGGAATCATCTTCCCAAGCCCATACCCCCAAGGGTACGGCGACACTCCTCTCGTGCCCAGAGGCGTCCGGAGCGGTGTCCGTACGGCGTTCCAGGGAGCATGCACGAGCCCCGCGCCGTCGCGCAATGCCGGATGTGCCCTACAGGTGTCCGTACGGGGGCCAAACGGACGGTGCGCGCAGTGACCGGAACGTTCCGCTCCTCGTTGCCACAGGTCACGCCACCGTCGCAGGGAGTCCGCCCGTGCCCGCACCGTCACCCGCAGAGACCACCCGCCGCACCACCCGCCGCACCGCCTCCGCCGCCCGCACCGCCTCCGCCTCCGCCGCGGCCCTCGCCTCCGCCGAGACCGTCACCGCCGTCGTGGTGCCGCCCGGCGCCGCCCCGGCGGCCCGGCCCCCGGGCGGGCGGGGGCGCCGCAGGGCGCCGGAGCCGGCGGGCGCTCCGGCCGACCCGACCGCACCGGCCGGGCCGGCCGGGCGCGGGGCGCCGGGCGGCCCGGGCCCCGACGCGGCGAGCGACGTGGTGCGGTGGGCGGTCTTCTGCTGCGTGCTCGTCCCGGTCGTACTGCTCGGCTACGGGACGTCGGTGGGCGGGGCGGCCGGCGCGGCGGTGGCCCTCGCCGCGGTCACGGCAGCCTGCCGGGTGCTGCTGCGCCGGTCCGAGCGCGGGCTGCGCGCCGAGGCCCGGGAGGGCCGCAACCGGTCGCGCGCAGCCGTGGACCACTCGCGGAGTTGACAGGGTCGCACAGCCGATCCCGTATGTTTTCAGCCAAGTTCCCGCCCCCGGCGAGTCGCCGCCCGAACACTGCTCAACCCGCGTAGTTCCAGGCATCGCCGCCCTGGACTGCGCTTCACGATCGAACGCTTCACGCCAAGTGGCCATGTCGACAATGTGCCGGAAGGAGAACTTGTCACGCCGGCGCCACGGGACACAGTAGATTCGATCATGGATACCGAAGACTGGGGTCTCGTGCAAAACCGAGGGGAAACGTGGCACAGCGACACGACCAGGGAGACGCCAACACCGAGGGGGGCTTAGCGTCATGAGCCAGGACTCTGCCGCACCGGAGGCGGCACGGAAGCTGTCCGGGCGCCGCCGCCGAGAAGTCGTCGCGGTACTGCTGTTCAGCGGTGGCCCCATCTTCGAGAGCTCCATCCCGCTCTCCGTTTTCGGCATCGACCGCCAGGACGCGGGGGTGCCGCGCTACCGGCTGCTGGTGTGCGCCGGCGAGGAAGGCCCCCTGCGGACCACAGGCGGGCTCGAACTCACCGCACCGTACGGCCTGGAAGCGATCAGCCGCGCCGGCACCGTCGTCGTGCCGGCCTGGCGCTCGATCACCTCGCCGCCGCCCCCGGAGGCGCTCGAAGCGCTCCGCCGGGCGCACGAGGAGGGCGCGCGCATCGTCGGCCTGTGCACCGGGGCGTTCGTCCTCGCCGCGGCCGGCCTGCTCGACGGACGCCCGGCGACGACGCACTGGATGTACGCGCCGACGCTCGCCAAGCGCTATCCGTCGGTCCACGTGGACCCGCGGGAGCTCTTCGTCGACGACGGCGACGTGCTGACCTCCGCCGGCACGGCGGCCGGAATCGACCTCTGTCTGCACATCGTGCGGACCGACCACGGCACGGAGGCCGCGGGCGCCCTGGCGCGCCGGCTGGTCGTCCCGCCGCGGCGCAGCGGCGGTCAGGAGCGCTACCTCGACAGGTCTTTACCCGAGGAGATCGGCGCCGACCCGCTGGCCGAGGTCGTCGCCTGGGCGCTGGAGCACCTCCACGAGCAGTTCGACGTGGAGACCCTGGCCGCCCGCGCGTACATGTCACGGCGGACCTTCGACCGCCGCTTCCGCTCGCTGACCGGCTCCGCGCCGCTGCAGTGGCTGATCACCCAGCGGGTGCTCCAGGCACAGCGGCTCCTGGAGACCTCCGACTACTCGGTCGACGAGGTCGCCGGACGGTGCGGCTTCCGCTCGCCGGTGGCCCTGCGCGGGCACTTCCGGCGCCAGCTGGGCTCCTCTCCGGCCGCCTACCGGGCCGCGTACCGGGCCCGGCGACCGCAGAGCGAGAGCGCGACGGCGGTGCTCGACTCGGTCGTCCCGGCCCAGGTCCAGGGGATGCCGCGGCGCCCCGGGCACCCGCTGGAGCACGGCAAGCCCGTGTCGGACGCCTTCGCCCCGGGCCGGCCGGCCCTTCCGGGCCAGCGCATGGCCCCGTAGAGACCGCGCGCCACAAGCCGCGCTCCGAGAAACCGAAGGGCCTCCGAGGACACCTCCCCGGGGGCCCTTCGGCCATCCCGTGCCCCCGGCGCACCGGGGGCCATAAGGTAGGACGCATGAACGATCGCATGGTGTGGATCGACTGCGAGATGACCGGGCTCTCGCTGACGGACGACGCACTCATCGAGGTGGCCGCGCTGGTCACCGACTCGGAACTGAACGTGCTCGGCGAAGGCGTGGACATCGTGATCCGCCCGCCGGACTCGGCCCTGGAGACCATGCCCGAGATCGTGCGCCAGATGCACACGGCCTCCGGTCTGCTCGACGCGCTCGCCGAGGGCACCACCCTCGCCGACGCCGAGGCCCAGGTCCTCGCCTACGTGCGCGAGCACGTGAAGGAGCCCGGGAAGGCCCCCCTGTGCGGGAACTCGGTCTCCACCGACCGCGGCTTCCTCGCCCGGGACATGCCGGCCCTGGAGAAGCACCTCCACTACCGGATCGTCGATGTCTCCTCGGTCAAGGAGCTGGCCCGCCGCTGGTACCCGAGGGCGTACTTCAACAGTCCGGAGAAGAACGGCAACCACCGCGCGCTCGCCGACATCCGCGAGTCCATCGCCGAGCTCCGCTACTACCGCGAGGCCGTCTTCGTCCCGCAGCCCGGCCCCGACTCGGAGACCGCGAAGGAGATCGCGGCCAGGCACGTCGTCACGGAGGACAAGCAGCTCTGAGGCACGCCGCTCGCGCTCACGGACCCCTCGGGGAAAACGTGTGCGCGAGCACCCCCTCAGACCCTGTAGACTTCTTCTCGGCCGGTCAGGGAAGCCCTCGGGCAGATGACCGGTCGTGGTGGGTATAGCTCAGCTGGTAGAGCACCTGGTTGTGGTCCAGGATGTCGCGGGTTCGAGTCCCGTTACTCACCCTGAAGATCGAGGCCCCGGTTCGGAAGAACCGGGGCCTCGATCGTTGTGGCGTCCGCCCTTCCGGGGCGTGGTCACGCCTTCACCCATTCACCCGTTCGGCCGAGACGCCGGGCTCGCCCCTGACACCCCGGTCAGCGGGTGACCACGCGGAGGGGCGACGGCCGGCGCGCCCCCTTTCCGGGTTCTGATTCCGGGTTCCGCCCCCGCCCGGGCCGGCCGGGCCCCGAAAAGGGGCGCGCCCCGGACGGCGGTGGGGGTGGATCCGTCCGGGGCGCGCGGTGTGGGGGGACCAGGGGGGCCGTACGACGACGGCTTGCGGCTACTTGTAGGCGGCGAAGGCCTTGGTGAAGGCGAGCGGCTGCTGGAGGATCGAGGAGCAGGTGGCGTCCGCGTAGTTCACCGCGCCGGCCGCGCACTGCTTGTCGCGGGTCGAGGACCACATCGACAGCCAGCCGATGCCCTTCGACTTCGCGAAGTCGACGAGCTGGGTGGCGTCGTCGACCTTGAAGACCTCGGAGGCGACGTCGTTGACGCCGATCATCGGGGTGACGGCGACGGCCTTCCAGGCGGCCGCGTCGGAGAGCCCGAGCACGCCCTTGACCTGGGCCTGGGTGGCGGTGGCGGCCGAGATCGCGTACTGGCCCATGTCGGCGCTGTAGGCCGGCCCGTAGTCCATCGCCATGATGTTCACGGCGTCCACGCGGACCCCGTTCCGCTTCGCGTCGGCGAGCAGGTCGACACCCGGCTGGGTCAGGCCCTCGGGCATGACCGGCAGGGTGAAGGAGACGTTCAGGCCCGGGTGGGACTTCTGGAGCCGGGCGATGGCCTGGGAGCGGCGCGTGTTGGCGGCGGTGTCCGGCAGGGCGGCGCCCTCGATGTCGAAGTCGACCTTGGTGAGCCTGTACTGGTCGATGACCTTGCCGTACGCGGCGGCGAGGGCATCGGCGCCCTGGCAGTTGAGCGCCAGCTCGTGGCCAGCCGCACCGCCGAAGGAGACCCGGACGTCGCCGCCCTTGGCCCGCAGGGCGCCGATCTGGGCGGCGACCTTGTCGGATGCCAGGTCGGTGACGCCTCCCCACAGCGGGGCGCAGCTGCCGCCGGAGGTGATGAAGGCGAGGTTGAACTCCTTGACGCCGGTCTGGTCGGCGGTGGCGAGGAGGTCGTAGGCCGGGTAGAGGGAGGTGTCGACGTAGGGGGCGAAGCGGGCCGTCCCGGCGGGGGCGGTGGTGGCGGTCGGCGTCGGCGTGGGGGACGCGGTCGCGGTCTTCGTCGGGGTGGGCGTGGCGGTCCTGGTGGGGGTCGCGGTGGCCGTGGGGGTCGCGGTCGCGGTGGGCTGCCCGGTGGGGCGGCCGCTCGGGGTGGGCGTGGGCCCGCCGGCGGAACAGGCGGCCTTGTTGATGAGGCAGTTGACGGGGTCACCGGCCGCGCCGGAGGCGGAGGTCACGAAGCCGACGGTGACGGACTGACCGGGGGCGAGCTGCTTGTTCCAGCTCGCGGGCTTCACGGTGACGTGACGGCCCGAGACGGTGTGCTCGCCGTTCCAGAGGGAACCGATGACCGTTCCCGCGGGGAGGTCGAACTCCAGGGTCCAGTCGGTCTGCGGGGCGGAGGTCTCGTTGGTCACGACGTACTGGCCGGTGTAGCCGCCGGTCCAGGAGCTGGTCCTGGTGTAGGCGGCGCCGACGGACGCGGCCTGGGCGGTGCCGGAGAGCGCGAAGGCCGCGCCGCCGATCACCGCCGCGGCGACGACCGCGCCGACGACCTTGGTCCTGCCGCTGGTCCTGCGCCGGTGCGAACTGGTGCCCATCGCGTGCCTGCCTCTGCGTGCCGGGGGTGGGGTGAGGGGTGCGGCAGCACGCTAGCGCCAGGGAAACGGACAAATACCCGCGAGTAGGCAGCGGTTGAGGATTCTTAGGGTCCGCTTAAGGAAGGCATCGGAGCGATTAAAGGTTCACCGGGCACGACGGCGGCCACGGCGCCCCGAGGGGGTCCGGGCGCCCCGCTCGCCCAGGCCGATCCAGATGCGGACCTCCGTGCCACCGAGCACGGAGTGCCCGATCCGGACGTCGCCGCCGGTCGACTCCGCCATGCGCCGGACGATGTCCAGCCCGAGGCCGGTGGAGCCGGCGCGACCGCTGCCCGCGCCGCGGGCGAGCGCGGCGGCGGGGTCGGCGATGCCGCGGCCCGCGTCGGAGACCAGGATGATCACGGCGTCGTCGCCGTTGTGGAGGTCGACGGAGAAGGCGGTGCCCTCCGCCGTGTGCCGGAAGACGTTGCCGAGCAGCGCGTCGAGCGCGGCGACGAGTTCGGGGCGCGCGACCGGGATGCGGACCGGTCGCTCGATCCCCGCGACGCGCACCTTGCGGTCCTCGTCCTCGGCGAGCGCCGACCAGAAGTCCATCCGCTCGCGCACCACTTCGGCCGCGTCGCAGCCGGCCACGGCCGTGGTGGCCTGGGTCTGCGGCTTGGCCTCGCGGGCGGTGCGGATGATGGTGTCGACCTCGCGCTCCAGCTGCTCGACGGCGGCCCGGGTCTGGTCGGCCGCCGGGCCGGAGCCCAGCGAGGCCGCGTTGAGCCGGAGCACGGTCAGCGGGGTGCGCAGCCGGTGCGAGAGGTCGGCGGCCAGTTCCCGCTCGTTGGCGAGCAGTTGGACGACCTGGTCGGCCATCGAGTTGAAGGCGACGGCGGCCGACTTCAGCTCGGGCGGCCCCTCCTCGCGCACCCGCGCGCCCAGCTTGCCCTCGCCCAGTTCGTGGGCGGCGCGGGCGAGCCGCTGGGCGGGCTGGACCATGCGCAGGCCGAGCCGGTCGGCGACGGCGACGGAGCCGACGATCAGGGCGATGCCGACCGCGGCGAGGACCAGCCAGGCGGTGGCGACGCCGTTGCTGACCTCGCCCTCGGGGACGAAGAGTTCGACGATCGCGACCTGTCCGGAACTGACCGCGGTGGGCTGGAGCAGCGCGGAACCGCCCGGCACCTCGGCGATGGTGGCCCGGCCGAGCGAACGGGTGGTGGCCAGGTCCTCGTCGCTGGCCCGCCGGGTGCCGATCTCCTCGCCCTCGCCGCCCGGTTCGCCGGGCGCCGGCAGGTGGACGGCGAGCCGGCCCTCGGCGCCGTCGTCGGTGGTGGCGACGGCCCGCTGCAGCTGTTCGCGGTCGGTGGTGATCGCGAGGACCGGCGCGAGACCGGCGGCGCGCCGCTCGGCGTTGGAGAACGCCCGGTCGCGGGCCATCTCCTTGACGACCAGGCCGAGCGGCACCGCGAAGGCGACCACGACCATCGCCGTCACCGCGAGCGACACCTTGACCAGGGCCCATCTCACGGCTGGAACTCCCCCGCGCCGGCCGGCGGCTCCAGCTTCACGCCCACCCCGCGCAGGGTGTGCAGATAGCGCGGGCGGGCGGCCGTTTCGCCCAGCTTCCGTCGCAGCCATGACAGATGTACGTCGATGGTCTGGTCGTCCCCGTAGGACTGCTGCCACACCTCGGCGAGCAGCTCCTTGCGCGAGACGACCACCCCCGGCCGGCCCGCCAGGAAGGCGAGCAGGTCGAACTCGCGCCGGGTCAGGTCGAGTGCGGTCCCGTCGAGCGCCGCCTGGCGGCGCAGCGGGTCGATGGCGAGCCCGCCGACCCGGAGCTCCCGGGAGGGCGGCGCCTCCCCCGCCGAGGCACGGGCCCGGCGCAGCACCGCCGCCATGCGGGCGGACAGGTGCTCCACGGAGAACGGCTTGGTGAGGTAGTCGTCCGCCCCGTCGTTGAGCAGTCGGACGATCTCCGCCTCGTCGTCGCGGGCGGTCGCGATGATCACCGGGACGTCGGTGATCCCGCGCAGCATCTTGAGCGCCTCGGCGCCGTCCAGGTCGGGCAGTCCGAGGTCGAGGATGACCACGTCGAAGCGGAAATGGGCGACCTCGCGCAGCGCCTCCAGGGCCGTGCCGACGCTTCTCACCGTGTGGGAGGCCTCGGACAGGTGCCGGATGAGGGCGGAGCGCACGAACTGGTCGTCCTCGACCACGAGCACACTTGCCATGGGCGGCACCGTACGCCATTCGGGGGATGGCAGTATGAGCCGGATGCGAAGAGGACTGGTTCACGCGCTGGCGTGGTCGCTCGCCACGGGCGCCGCGGTCACGCTCTCCTGGTGGGGCGTGCACACGGTGCTGGCCGGCACGGTCTACGACCCGCCGCGGGCCCTGCCGATCCCCTCGGACACGAGCGCCGTGATCGGCGACGCCGCCGCCGGGACGGACCCGTTGACCTCCTCGACCCGGCGCCCCGAGTCACCCTCCGCGACCTCGACGGCGGCGCCGACAGCCCGCCCGACGAAGACGGCGTCCACGGCCCCCGCCCATCGGCCCACCGCCCCGAGGACCACGCCGAGCGACCCCGGCGAGGGTGCGGGGAACACCGGCAGCGTCAAGAGCTACGGCACGGACGGCGGCCGGGTCGTCTTCGACCTCGGCCCGTCCTCGGCCGAGCTGGTCTCCGCCACGCCCGAGTCGGGCTGGCAGATGCAGGTGTGGAAGCAGCCCACGTGGATCCGGGTGACCTTCACCAAGGACGGCCGGGAGATATCCGTCTTCTGCCTGTGGCACGACACCGCGCCCCGCGTGGAGATCGACGAGCGCTGACCCCGCGCGGGTCCGGCGACTGCGGCGTTTTTCGCGCGTTCGCGGGACGGCAGGTGGACGGGGGGTTGCGGGGAGCGGCAGCTCGGCGCGGCCCGGCGGGGTCCGGCGGACTTCCCCGCGAGACGACAGCCGCGGCGCGGCCCGGCGGGGTCCGGCGGACTTCCCCGCCCCGGCGCAGGCCTCGCAGGTTCCGCGCGGGCCCCGCGGCTCCGGCAGGTCGGCTCGGCCCCCGCGGCTCCGGCAGGTCCGTGCGGGCCCCGCGGCTCCGGAAGGTCGGCGCAGGTGACCCGGCTCCGGGAGTCCGCGCGGTTCCGCGGGTCCGGGAGGGTCAGCGGAAGACGGATGCCGGCGGTACGGGCGAGGGTTTGGCGCTCGCGTCGGTGACCGGCGCCGCGCCGCCCGTGAAGTCGGCCAGCGCCCGCCCGTGCTCGACCCGCCCCGGATGCGGGTCGGTCGCGACCCGCCGGGTCAGCTCCGTCACCGGCAGCTCCCGGTCCGAGGCGAGCAGCACGGCGTTGCCGAAGCGCCGCCCGCGCAGCACGGTCGGGTCGGCGACGAGCGCCAGCTCGGGGAAGACGGTGGCGGCGGTGGCGATCTGGCCGCGCAGATGGGCCAGCGGCGGGCCGTCGGCGAGGTTGGCCGCGTAGAAGCCGCCGGGCCGCAGCCCCCGCCTTACCTCGGCCAGGAACTCCGTGCTGGTCAGGTGCGCGGGCGTGCGCGCCCCGCTGAACACGTCGGCGATGATCAGGTCCGCCCAGCCGTCCTGCACCTTGGCGAGCCCGGCGCGGGCGTCGGTGGAGCGGACCCGGATGCGGGCGGAGGCGTCGAGCGGCAGCTCCCGGCGGACCAGCTGCACGAGGGGTCCGTCGAGCTCCACGATCTGCTGCGTGGAACGGGGCCGGGTGGCCGCCACGTACCGGGCGAGGGTGAAGGCGCCGCCACCGAGGTGCACGACCTGGACCGGCTTGTTCGGCGGGGCGGCGAGGTCGGCGATGTGGCCGAGGCGCCGCTGGTACTCGAAGGAGAGGTGCGCGGGATCGTCGAGGTCGACGTGCGACTGCGGGGCGCCGTCGATGAGCAGCGTCCACCCGCGGGGCCGCTCCCGGTCGGGTATGAGTTCGGCGAGCCCACCGTCGACGGTCTCGACGACCGCGACGGCCCCCGCCGTCCGTTCCCGCTGCTTGTTCCTGGCCACGAGCCCCATTATCGGTGCACGCGCGGGACCGGGCTCAGCGGCAGCCGTCCGCCGCCTCGATCAGCCGGGCCGCCTGCCCCAGGGCGGCCCGCAGCATCGCCGGGTCGGTGACCTCGCCGCTGTCGCCGGGCGGCAGCAGCCAGTCCGCCGGACGCGGGGTGGCACCGTCCGGACCCGGTAGCTCCGGCAGCTCCGGCAGCCGCAGACCGCGCCCGTCGGTCCTGGTACAGGCGCTGCCCGGCATGTCCCAGCCCGCCGCCGTGCCGGGCGGCACCAGGAAGCCGAGCGTGTCGCAGGCGCCGTCGTGCAGCACGGGGCCGACCGCCGGCGCCCCGCCGCGGCGCAGGATGTCCACGGCCTCCAGGCCCTGCCGGGCCGGCACGGTCACCAGGTCGCAGTCCCCCAAGCTCTCGGCTTCGCCCGAGCAGCGGGTACCCCCGGCGCCGTACGACGCGAGGGACGCGCTGGCGTCCTGCGAAGGCATGTGCCGCTCGGTCGACTGCGACGCTCCGGTCTCCACCATGGGACCCCTCCTCGCTCAAGAGGAGACACGTTCCGTCTCTCCGCATGGTTCAACGCCCCTACGCGTCAACGGCTACGGCGGCACGCCGCCGCAAAGGATGGCAGTTCATGGCAGATCACGTGCGAGATATCCGATTTGTTGCCAAACCCTGCGTACGCGGCCGGTCACAGCAGGTACGTTCTTGCCCCGCCGGAACACCGGCAGCACCAGGAGAGGGCTCGGCCATGGCGTTGTCACGGGCAGTTCCCAATCTCGCCTTCCGCAGACTCCGCGGACAGCGCTCGCCGGCGGAGTTCGCCGCGATCGTCCGCCGGGCCGCGCGGGAGATCGGCGAGCAGGTCGCATGCGACGCCCGCTACGTCGGGCGCGTGGAGGCGGGCGAGATCCGCTGCCCCAACTACGCGTACGAGCGGGTCTTCCTGCACATGTTCCCCGGACTGAGCCTTGCGGACCTGGGGTTCTCTGCGCGGGAGGCCGTTCGCGGCCGGCGGCCGGCCGCCGTGGCGGCCGGGGCACCGCCGCCCCTCGCCATCACCACCCGGAACGATGAGGAGAGCGACGTGCTGCGTCGCGCATTCATGACCGGCGGCACCGCCACCCTGGCGACCGCCTCGCTGGGACTCGGCGGCGCCACCGTCGCCGCCGCCATCCCCGCCCCCCGTGGCGCCCACCGCGTCGGCGACGCCGAGGTCCGCGCCGTGGAGGACGCCGTACGGCAGATCCGTCTGCTCGACGACCGGCACGGCGCCGAGGGCCTCTACCAGCGGGCCACCCAGCCGCTGCGCACCGCCTACGCCCTGCTCGACGCGGGCGTCAGCACCCGCCGCTCCATGGCCGACCGGCTGCACAACGGCGCCGGCGAGCTGGCCATCTCCGTCGGCTGGCTCGCCCACGACTCGGGCCGCCTCGACGACGCCCGCTCCCACTACGCCGAGGCCCTCGCCACGGCACGCGTGGCCGGCGACGCAGCCCTGGAGGCGCACGCCTTCTGCAACACCTCGTTCCTGGCCCGGGACTGCGGCCGGTACCGGGAAGCGGTCCGCGCGGCGCAGGCCGGGCTGCGGGCGGCCCGGCCGCTCGCCTCCCACCGGCTGCTCGCCCTGCTCACCCTGCGGGAGGCCGGGGCGTGGGCCGGACTCGGCGACCGCTCCGCCTGCGCGCAGGCCCTCGGCCGCGCCCACACCCACTTCGAGCACGGCCCCGGCGAGGGCGACCCCGAGTGGATGTCCTTCTTCGGCGAGCCGGAGCTGGAGGCCCTGGAGGCCCAGTGCTGGTCGCTGCTCGGCGACTGGTCCCGTGCGGCCCGTCACGCCCAGCGCGCCACGGTCCTGCAGAACCCGCACTTCGCCCGCAACCTCGCCCTCTACCGGGCCCAACTCGCCGGCGACCTCGCGCACGCGGGCCGCCCCGACGAGGCCGAGGCCGAGGTGCGCCGGGTGGAGTCCTCCTTGAACGGCGTCGAGTCCGCCCGGATCCGCACGATGCTCGCGGAGACCCGGCGGGTCCTCGCCGCGTACTGACGAGCCCGCGTACCGCCGAGCCCACGTACCGCCGAGCCGGCGTCCTGCGAGCCCCGGCCCCGACGAGCGCCCCGACGGGCCCGTGCCCCGGCGGGGCCTACTGCTCGAGGTGCCCGGTGTCGTTCCAGCGCTCGATCGCCGGGTCGCCGTACGCCCAGCCCAGGACCGACAGGCTGGTGGGGTCGAGGCGGATCCGGGCGGCGAAGGACACGTCCTCGCCGAGCCAGCGGGCGCCGATGGAGCGCAGGATGTGCCCGTGGGCGAAGACCAGGACGTCGCGGTCGGCCGAGCGGGCCCACTCCACGACCCGGTCCGCCCGCGCCGACAGCTCGGCCAGGGTCTCCCCCTCGGGGACGCCGTCGCGCCAGATGAACCAGTCCGGCCGGCCGGCCTTGATCTCGTCCGGGGTCTTGCCCTCGTACGCGCCGTAGTCCCACTCCATGAGCGCGTCCCAGTTCTCGGCGCGCTCGCCGAAGCCGGCCAGGTCGCAGGTCTCCCGGGCCCGCACCAGCGGGCTGGTGCGCACCTCGACCCCGTCGAGGCCGGCCCAAGGGCCCCGCTCCAGGCGCGCGCCGAGGAGCTTGGCGCCGCGCCGGCCCTCGTCGAGGAGGGGGATGTCCGTCCTGCCGGTGTGACGGCCGGACAGCGACCACTCGGTCTGGCCGTGCCGGGCGAGCAGGATGCGCGGTGCCATGAAGGCTCCCTGGTTCTTCAGCGGGGCGTGTTCGGGATGCACCTCCATCATCACCCACGTGAACTCCCGGTGACCTCCGGGCGTCCTCCCACCGCGCCCTCGCGCGCGGGGCGGTCGCTCACCCCGTACGCGACGCGCCTCGCGGACCGGGTGATGACGGGCGGATCCCCGCAAAGCGCCCCGCTTGTCAGTGGCGGATGGGAGACTTCCGCGGGTGAGCGCATCCCTGGGCAGCGGTCCGCACCGGCCGCCGCAGACGACACTCCGGCATCAGCTCGCCGAGCTGCGCGGACCGGCCTCCGTGCCGCGTCCGCTGGACGCGCGGGCGCTGGCCGCGCTCGCCGCCAATCCCGGCTGCCGGCGGCGGGCGATCCTCGACGGCGCCGGGGTCGACAAGTCGGCGCTGGCCGCGAAGCTGGGCTCCCCCTCGGGCTTCGGCCAGTCGCAGTTCGCCATCGCCCGGGGCAATGCGTTCGAGGCCAAGGTGAAGGCGGACGGCGGGCGCGAGCTGCTGCGGCTGCTCGGCATCGAGGAGCCGTCGGGCGTGGACCTGCCGGAGCTCGCGGCCGCCGGGCCCCAGGGCCGGGCGGCCCGGACGGCGCTCGCGCTGCGCGAGGCGACGGCGGCGGGCCGCTGGGCGCTGCTCGACCATCCGATGCTGGCCCTGGAGGTGGCCGGCTCCCCGGTCTACCTGGAGCCGGACGCGGTCGTGGTCCACCCCGACGGACGGTGGACGGTCGTGGAGATCAAGTCCTTCCCGATGATCGACGGTTCGGCCGACGCGCCGAAGGTGGGCGCGGCGGCCCGCCAGGCCGCGGTGTACGTGCTGGCCCTGGAGCGGGTCGCGGGCGTCACGGAGGGCGCGGCGGTGGCGCACACAGTGCTGCTCGTCTGCCCGAAGGACTTCTCCAACCTGCCGACGGCCTCGGCGGTCGACGTGCGCAAGCAGCTGTCGGTGACGCGCCGCCAGCTGGCCCGGCTGACCCGTCTCGACGAGATCCTGGACGCGCTGCCGGAGGGCGTGAGCTTCGACGTGGCGGAGTGCTCGGCCGAGGAGCTGGCCTCGGCGGTCGAGTGCGTGCCGCACGCGTACGCGCCGGAGTGCCTGGCCGCGTGCGAGCTGGCCTTCCACTGCCGCGAGCGAGCCCGGGCCGCGGACGCCGTGACGGCGCTCGGCCGGTCCGTACGGGGTGATCTGGGCGGCCTGACGACGATCGGCGCGGTCCTGGCGGCGGCGCGCGGCGAGGAGGGCGATCCGGACGACCCGGCGGTCGCGGCGCTGCGCCGGGCGCGGGCGCTGCGGCGCGAGGCGCTGGCGGCGGCGCCCGCCCGGACCCCGCAGGAGGTCGTCGAGTGCGCCTGCTGACCGGCCTTCCGCGCGTCACGGCCGAGGAGGCCCCCGTATGTCGCTGATCTCCGCCCTCGCCCGTATGGAGGCCGTCGAGGCGGGCCGGGCACAGCCGCTCGCCACGGTCCGGCACCGGCATGTGTCCGAACGGCCGCTGGTCCTGGTGCCGTTGACGACCGCCGGTGAGGCGGGCGCGCCGCTCGGGGCACTGGTGGGCACAAACCCGGAGGAGCCGCGGCTGCTCGTCGTGCCGCAGCCGCGCGACCGCGACCTGCGGTTCGCGTTCCTCGCCGAGCTGGCCGGCGAGATCCTGCCGTACGTCGACTCCTTCGCCGGGACGGTGGAGGCTGCCGAGCGGTCCGAGACCGACCCGGAGACCGGGAAGAAGGTCAAGGTCGAGGTCGAGCTGTGCGCGGACGCCCCGCAGGTGGTGGTGCCGAGCCGGGCAGGCGTCGAGTACGTACGGCTCCTCGGCCGGTCCACGCGCTTCCGGCGGACCGCCGAGCAGGATCCGGAGACGCCGTTCCCGGCGCCGCCGCGGGTGCCGCTGCTCGGCCGCTGGCTGACCCACCTCGGGGAGCGGGCCCGGGTGCCCGGCTCCTCGCTGCTGGTCTCCGCGACGGACCTGCTGAACCGGCACTGGGCGACGGGGCAGTCCTCCCTGGAGGACCAGCACCTGGGGGCGTTGCTCGCCTGGATCGACGCCCCCGAGGGGGAGTCCGGCGCAGAGGCGGCGCTGCGCGCGGAGCTCGGGCGGGACGCGCAGGGACAGTTGTTGTGCCCGCCGGCCGGTCCGGCGACGGACCCGGCCTTCGACAACAAGCTGCTCGCGCCCGCGATCGAGCGCTACGACCGGGCCCGGCAGGCGCTCGGCGCGGCCGAGGACGGTCCGGCCGCCGAGGACGGTCTGGCCGCGCTGCACCGCGCCGAGGGGGAGGTCCGCCGGCTGGTCGTCTCCCAGCTGAAGCCGACCTGGGAGGCGGTGTGGCGGGCGCTCGACCTGCTGCGGGAGCTCCCGGAGGGTGCCCGGGTGCCCGACCGCTGGACCCGCGACCGCTGGTCGTTCACCGGTCAGCGGGACCGGATCGCCGCGGGCGAGCCGCCGCAGCCGCGCCGGGACGACGCCGTGACCGCCGCGCAGAAGCTGGCCGCGCGCGAGCAGGCACAGGGCCAGCTGGAGGCGCAGGAGGCCCTCGACGACCCGCTGGTGATGGCGGGGCGGCGGCTCGCGGGCGAGGCGTTCGTCGCGGAGGTCGTCGAGGTGACGATGGCGCGCACGGAGAAGAACCGCCCTCGTCCGCGGCTCACGGTCCGCACGGACGACCGGCCGCATCTGGGCGTGGGTGTGAAGGTGTTCCGCTCGCTGGACGGGAAGCCGCAGTCCGCCGAGTTCGTGGGGGTCGAGGACGACGGGGCGCTGGTCCTGCGGATCCTCGACAGGATGGGCCGCGCGAAGGAGCCGGCCGAGGGCTCGGTGCCGGAGAAGGGCGAGCGGATCGCCTGGACGCTGTTCGAGCACGAGCAGCGGGTGGGCGCGAAGCTGCCCGATCCCGAGGAGACGCCGTGGACGCACGGCGGTCCCCCGCGCTCCGACGTCGCCGAACTGCCCGACGCCATCACCCCCGAGGACATCCTGTGAGCCACCGGTCCGTGACCTTCGACCCGTCCGCGGAGGCCGCGCGGGCGACGGACGCCATCCTGGCGAGCACCCTGCACGGCACCGCCCGGGGGGTCGTCGTCGACTCCCCGCCGGGCGCCGGCAAGTCGACCCTCGTCGTGCGGGCCGCGCTCGAACTGGCCGACGCAGGGCGCCCCTTGATGGTCGTCGCGCAGACCAACGCCCAGGTCGACGACCTGGTGCTGCGGATCGCGGAGAAGCGTCCCGACCTCCCGGTGGGCCGGCTGCACTCGAACGACTCCGATCCGTACGACCGGGCGCTGAACGACCTGGAGCAGGTGCGGAAGTCGGCGAAGGCCGGCGATCTGACCGGGCTTCCGGTGGTCGTGTCGACGGCCGCGAAATGGGCGCACGTGAAGAACGTGGAGCCGTGGGCGCACGCGATCGTGGACGAGGCGTACCAGATGCGCTCGGACGCGCTGCTCGCGGTGGCGGGCCTGTTCGAGCGGGCGCTGTTCGTGGGCGATCCCGGGCAGCTGGACCCGTTCTCGGTGGTGGGCGCGGAGCAGTGGGCGGGGCTGTCGTACGACCCGTCGGCCTCCGCCGTCGCCACGCTCCTGGCGCACAATCCGGAGCTGCCGCAGCACCGCCTCCCGGTGTCGTGGCGCCTGCCGGCGTCCGCCGCCCCGCTGGTGTCCGACGCCTTCTACCCCTACACGCCGTTCCGCAGCGGCACGGACCACGGGGACCGCACGCTGTCCTTCGGGGTGCCCTCGGACGGCTCGGGTCCCGACCGGGTCCTCGACGAGGCGGCGGAGTCCGGCTGGGGCCTGCTGGAGCTGCCCGCCCGGCACACCCCGCGCACGGACCCGGAGGCGGTGGGGGCGGTCGCCCTCGTGGTGCGCCGCCTCCTGGACCGCGGCGGCGCGGCGGTCAGCGAGCGGTCTCCCGACCCGGTGCCCCTGACCGCGGACCGGATCGCCGTCGGCACCGCCCACCGCGACCAGGCGGCGGCCGTGCGGGCGGCGCTCGCGGAGCTCGGCGTGTCCGGCGTGACGGTGGACACGGCGAACCGGCTCCAGGGCCGCGAGTACGACGTGACGGTGGTCCTGCACCCGCTGTCGGGCCGCCCGGACGCGACCGCCTTCCACCTGGAGACCGGCCGGCTGTGCGTCCTGGCCTCCCGGCACCGGCACGCCTGCGTCGTGGTCTGCCGCGCGGGCGTCGCCGAGCTCCTGGACGAGCACCCGTCGACGGAGCCGGTGCAGCTGGGCGTCACGGTGAAGTTCCCGGACGGCTGGGAGGCGAACCACGCGGTCCTGTCGCACCTGGCGGAGCACCGGGTGAGCTGGGCGCCCTGACGGCCCCCGGCGGCGGGCCCACGGGTGCAAGGGCCCCGGACCGTTCCCCTCCGGTGCCCTCTTGCCAGGCGCGGGAGAATGGAAAGTGGCCCGGGTGTCCGGGCCGCGTGTGTGCGAGGAGGAGAAGGACCATGGCGGAATCCGCGGAGCGGAGCGGACAGCGGCGGGTCAGGCCGGCGCCGCTGGTCTTCGAGCCTGCCGAGGCGACCGCCGACCCGGAGCACTTCTTCGACCTGGAGTCGATCGAGGATCCGCGGGAGCTGCTGGCCCGGGCGACCGAGCTGACGCTGGCGTTCCGCGCGGCGACGGACCGGGCGATCGAGTTCCAGGCGATCGCGGCGGCCCAGCTGGCGGACCCTCGCCGGTTCGACCGGCTGACGCCGGCGGACGTGGCCGAGCGGGCGGCGTGGACCGAGGACTACGCGCGCAAGATGATCGAGTTCGGGCAGGACCTGATCCGTACGGGCGGCCACGACCGGGAGGAGTGAGCCTCCGGCCTACCCCCGTCGACCAGCGCCCTGGCATATGCCGGGGCGCAAGATACTCCCCCGGACCCCACCGTGTCCGGGTTTCCGGCAACCCGCTGAAACGGATCCGTCACACCCGGTAGACCTTGCGGTATGACCACCTGGCTGCGCGAAGAGACCGCCCCGTACGACATCCTCCGCCTCCTGGCGGACCCCGACGAGGAGCGGCACCAGGCCGCGCGGGTGACCGAGGACGGCGCAGCCTGGCTCGCGTCCGCGACGACCGACCCGTGGGCCACGCTCGACCACTGGGAGACCCGGCCCGCCGCCCCGGCCGTGCTGCCCTGCGGCGGGGTGTTCGACGTGGTGAACGTGGAGCCGATCTTCGGGCGCCGGATGCTCGACCGGCTCTGGGCCGACGGGCCCGGCTCCGGGCCCGTCGCCGTGCACCGGGGCCGGATGCTGCTCTTCGCCGCGCCCGGCACCGCCCAGCGGTTACCGTCGCTGCTCGACTGGGAGGAGTGGGGGAACGCCGTGCCCCGGCCGCTCTGTCACGGCACCGGGGACGCGGTGACCATCCCGCCGCTCTCGCCGGGCGACGCGTCGGGCCCGCGCTGGCTGGTCGCGCCGGACACCCGCAGGCCCTGGCTGCCCGGCCCCGAGGTGCTGCTGTGGGCCTGTGTCCGGGCGGCCCGGGCGGTTTCGGCGGCCGACGTGCGGGTATCGATTTTTCCTTCGGCGGATCCTGATGCTAATGTCTACGACGTCAGCAGGCGCCGCTAGCTCAGTTGGTTAGAGCAGCTGACTCTTAATCAGCGGGTCCGGGGTTCGAGTCCCTGGCGGCGCACAGACGGAAGAAGCCCCTCGCGGAAGCGGGGGGCTTCTTCGTGTGCGTGCGCGGCGCGCCGTCAGTGCGGTGTCCCGGCCCGGGGGCCGGTGACGAGGACCGTCCACATCCCCGCCTTGCTGCGCTCGGCGACCTCCACCCGTACGCCGACGCCCGGCACGGTGAAGGACTCGCCCTCCCGCAGGGGCGCGTCGGCGAGCGGCGGGTAGACCGAGCGGTCCCAGCACGCCTCCGTCCTGGGGTGGGTGTCCACGACCTCGACCGGACCCTCTCCGGACGCCGCCTCGTTGCGGACCCGGTAGACGAGCACGCCCTCGGCGCAGGTGTCGCGGTCGTTGCCGGTGGCCGAGCGGGCCTCGATCGCCAGCACGCTGCCCTCGCCGGTACGGACGACGGCGAGCCGGGTGCCCAGGGTGCCGCCGGCCACGGGGGCGGAGGCGACCGGCTCCAGGCTGATCACATGGGTGCCGGGCCCGCGCACGCACGCCACCTGGGTGCGGTCGAGCCAGCCCAGCTTCCACTTGTGCCAGGCGAAGAGGTCGGGGGCCAGCCCGAACTGGCTGCCCATGACGTCCCAGTCGCCCACATGGGTGTCCCAGTCCCCCTTGCCGTCCGTGGGCCGGTGGTAGAGGTCGGGCAGGTCGAAGACGTGCCCGGTCTCGTGGGCGAGCACGTTGCGGTCCGGCGGGTGGCGCTCGAAGACGGTGACGACCCGCTTGAGCTCCGCGCCGTCGACCTCCAGCGGGTGCTCCAGGTTGACCACCTTGGTGGCGTCGGAGTCCACGCCGGGGGCGTCGGGGTCGGCGACCAGGTAGACGATGTCGTACCGGGAGAAGTCGACGGAGTCGTCGGCGGCCCGGATCGCGTCGCGGAGGTAGGCCGCGCGGTGCTCGGCGCTCCAGTCGCGCCGTATCGCGTACGCGGTGGAGCTGCGTGGCATCCGGGCCCAGCCGGTCTGGGGGTGGACGCGCAGGCTGAACCGCCCGTAGGAGGCGCGCGCGAAGAACTCGGCCGTGCCGGGGAAGTGGTCGGCGGTCAGTTCGGCGGGCGTGGTCAGCGGTGCGGAGTCCGGGAAGGACAGGAAGATCATGGCCGCGTCGAGGGTGCGGGTGGGCTGCGGATAGGACCCGTTCCAGGTGTCGAGGCCGAGCGAGTGATGGGCGGCGGTGCGGGGCAGGGCGCAGGGGCCCGCGGAGGGCGCGGCGACGGCGGGGCCGGCGACGAGCCCGGTCGCGGCGAGCGCGGCGAGGGAGGTGAAGGCCGCCGCACCGGCACGCAGACGCGAGCGTTGCACTCCCCCGGGTGGCTGCTGACCCCTCACGTGGACCTCCGGCTCCGGAAAGCGTGACACCTCAACCACCTTGTGTCGGTTTATGAGGTTTCGCACCTTTCCGCTGCCCCGGTCGGGTGAGCGGGACCCGCCGGGTCGACGCGACACGGAACCGCATCAGCTCACGGAAAGTCACATTCGGTCAGGCCCTCGTCGACCCGTGTCAGACCCGCGCAGAAACGATCGGCCGGGGGTTCGGGTGGGCAGCCTCACAGCCTCCACGGGACCGGCGCCGGGCCTCGGAGCTGGAACGGGCCCCAGGCCTGCCTCTATGATCGGTCCACTTTCCTTGGCCGACCTTTCCGACCACATCTGTACGGCCCGAACGCACTACGGGAGCGAGCGGTGAGCGGAATCCCCGAAGAACCGGTGCACCCGTCGGCGAAGCCGGTGCTCACGGAGCGTCACGGATCGGATCCCGATCACGCACTCACGCCATCGGAGTCCCGGGAGAGCGAACTCCGCGACTACCGCGCCGCCTTCCGGGCCACCCGGCTCGCGATGGCCATGGTCGACCGGGCCGGCGTCGTCGTCGCGGCCAACGAGGCGCTCGGCGCCCTCCTCGGCACCGAGGCCGCCGCCCTGCGCGAGCAGGCCGCCGCCGACCTCGTCGACCTCGCCTCCGACGGGCGCACCTGGCACGCCTACCGAGAGGTGCTGGGCGGCCGGCGCTCCCGCTTCCGCTGCACCCGCCGGCTCAAGCACCCCGACGGGCGCTCCCTGTGGGCCGAGGTGACCGTCTCGCCCGTGCCCGACAGCCCGCGCGTCCTGCTCACCGTCGCCGACATCAGCGACCGGCGCGAGCTCCAGGCCCGGCTGCGCCACCTCCAGATGCACGACCCGGTCACCCGGCTGCCCAACCGCACCCTCTTCTTCGAGCGCCTCACCGCCGCCCTGGAGAGCGCGGCCGCCGAGGGCCCCGCGGACGAGGACGCCCCGGACGGGTCGTACGGGTCGTACCAGTCGTACGGGCATGGCGGAACAGGGCGGATCGGCATCTGCTATCTCGACCTCGACGGCTTCAAGGCGGTCAACGACACCCTCGGCCACCGGGTCGGCGACCGGCTGCTCGCCGCCGTCGCGAGCCGGCTCACCGAGTGCGCCGACGGCTACGGCTACACGCGCAACGGCGGGCACCTCGTGGCCCGGCTCGGCGGCGACGAGTTCGCGATCCTGGTCGAGGACTCGACCGGCACCGAGCAACTGGCCGATCTCGCGCAGTCCGTCCTCGAAGCGCTCCAGGAGCCCTTCGACCTGTCCGGGCAGCGCCTCTCGGTCTCCGCGTCCATCGGCGTGGTCGAGCGGCGGGCCCACGGCTCCTCCGCCACCTGCCTGATGCAGGCCGCCGACACCACGCTGTACTGGGCGAAGGCCGACGGCAAGGCCCGCTGGACGCTCTTCGACCCCGAGCGCAACGCCCACCGGATGACACGGCAGGCACTCTCCTCCACCCTGCGGCCGGCCGTGGAGCGCGAGGAGTTCGCGCTCGAGTACCAGCCGCTGGTGGACCTCGTGGACGGCGCGGTGCGCGGGGTGGAGGCGCTGGTGCGCTGGAACCACCCGCAGTTCGGCACGCTGACGCCGAATCGGTTCGTCGGGATCGCCGAGGAGGACGGATCGATCGTCGAGCTCGGGCGCTGGGTGCTGCGGACCGCCTGCCGGCAGGCCCGCCAGTGGCAGAAGGACCACCCGGGCGACCGGCCGATCTTCGTCAGCGTCAACGTGGCGGTGCGCCAGGTCTGGGACTCCGACCTGGTGGCGGACGTCGCGGGCATCCTCGTCGAGACCGGGCTCGCGCCCCATCTGCTGCAGCTTGAGCTGACCGAGTCCGCGGTGATGGGCTCGGCGGGCCGGCCGCTCCAGGCCCTCCAGGCGCTCAGCGACATGGGCGTGCGGATCGCCATCGACGACTTCGGCACCGGCTACTCGAACCTGGCCTACCTGAGCCGGCTCCCGGTCTCCGTCCTCAAACTGGACGGATCGTTCGTCCGCGGCTTCCAGGACGAGGAGCACGCCAACCCGGCGGACGAGCTGATCGTCGAGGCGCTCGTCCAGCTCGCCCACCGGCTCGGGCTCACGGTCACCGCCGAGTGCGTGGAGACGGCGGGCCAGGCCGCCCGGCTGCGCCGCATCGGCTGCGACACCGGACAGGGCTGGCTCTACTCGCGGGCGGTCCCCCCGGACCGCATCGCGGGTCTCATCGGCGTCGCGCCGCTTCCCGTGTAACGGGTGGGGAGGATCATCCGTCCCACCGCAGCACCAGCTCGTCGATCTCCGCTCCCCGCGCGTTCGCGAAGCCCCGGTCCTCGCCGACGACCTTGCTCGCCGAGGTCCCCGAACGCCCGCTGCTCGCCCGGGCGGCGGCGGACAGCACCGGATCGGTGCGGGTCCTGGCGCCGCGGTCGCGATGCCCCGCCCCCAGGAGGAGCGATCGATGAAATACGTGACCTCCCGCTCGCCCGGCTCGCCGTACGCGGCCACGTGCCCGACCACATCGCCGCCCGCGAGCACGGTGCGGGTGACATGGAACTGCCCCCGGCCGGAGGGACATTCCGGGCGGGGGCAGTGGTTCATGAGGGGGTGCCGCGAGGGATCAGCGGGTGATCAGCAGGCGCCGAGGTCCTGCCAGACGCCCCACTCGCCGGTCGTGCCCGGCTCCTCGTTCTGGGTCCACCACTTGGCCTTCCAGTTGCGGCCCTTGTGGGAGACGGTCTGACCGCCGGTGTAGACCTGGCCGGCCACGTAGGCCGGGTTGGTGCAGCCGGTGGGCGGCGTCGTCGGCGGAGTGGTGGGCGGAGTCGTCGGCGGGGTGGTCGGCGGCGTCGTGGTGGGCGGGGTGGTCGGGCTCGTCGGGGAGGAGCCGACCGCCGTCACGATCTGGTTGAAGAGCGTGGCGTTGGCGTCGAGGCCGAGCAGCGAGTACATCATCGCGCCGGCGAGCCCCCGCTGGTGGGCGTAGTCGGCGCGGGCCTGGATGGTGCGCTGGTCGAGACCGGTGAAGAACTCGCCGTCCTTGTAGAAGTAGGCGGACTTGGCCTGGTCGTCCCAGAAGGTGGTCGCCGCGTTGTCGACGATGCCGCCGAGCTCCTTGTAGTAGGCGATGCCGGCCGCCTGGCTGAGCGGGCGGGCGTTGGAGCCGCCGGTCGCGGTCTGGGCGAGTCCGTTGGTGGTGCCGGCCGGGACGCCCTTCCAGCCGCGGTAGTAGAACTCGTAGCCGAGGGTCAGCTTGTCGGCGGGGAAGCCGCCGGTGATGCCGTAGGCGGGCTTGCCGTCGATCCAGGAGTCGATGGCGTTGTCGATCGAGTACTTCTCTGTGCCCGGCTTGATGGCGTCGGTCGGGTCGTTCGTGCCGGAGTGGAGCGGGGACTGGTGGTACGTCGGCCCGTCGCCGTCCCAGGCGCCGTGCATGTCGTACGTCATGATGTTCGCGTAGTCGAGGTACGCGCCGATCTTGTCCGTCTCGATGTTCTTGATCTTGTCCTGGCCGGCCGGCAGGGCGGCGGTGAGCAGGTACTTCTTGCCGCCGTGGGCGGCGCCGTACGCGTCGAGCTGCTTGCGGAACTCGGCGAGCAGGAGGGTGAAGTTCTGCTTGTCCTCGGGGGCGTAGTGGTTGCCGAGGTGGCCTCCGTCCGAGCCCGGGTACTCCCAGTCGATGTCGATGCCGTCGAAGATGCCCGCCGCGGTGCCGGGGCCGCCGTAGCCGCCCTCGACCGGGAGGTCGCCCTGGATGTACTGCTTGATGCAGGAGGCGACGAACTTCTGGCGGCCGGCGTCGGTCTTGGCCACGTCCGAGAAGTACTTGGAGTAGGTCCAGCCGCCCAGCGAGATGTTGATCTTCAGGTGGGGGTGCTTCGCCTTCAGTTCCTTGAACTGGTTGAAGACGCCCACGATCGGCTGGTCCCACTTGTCGGCCACGCCGTCGACGCTGTCCGCGGCCGAGAAGGACTTCTGGTAGTCGGCGTACGAGTCGCCCGCGCCGTCACCGGCGTTGGGGTTGTTGTCGTCGCCCGCGGCCTTGTTGGCCTCGAAACAGGTGAGGTCGGTCGGGTGGATGTTCCCGAACGAGTAGTTGATGACGTCCAGTTTGGCCGCGATGCCCCGCTCGTCTAGGTGCTTCGGGTAGAAGGCGTTGCCGTACACGCTCCACTGGTCGTAGTAGGCGATCTTGACGCCGCCGGTGGACGGGGCGGCGGCGGTGTCGGCTGCCTGCGCGGAGCCGAGGCCGACGGTCGTGGCGAGCGCGCCGGCGGCGAGTGCCGAGCTCAACAGGGCGGCGATCAGTGGTCTGCGGGGGTGCACGTGCGGCCTCCGGGAGGGGTGGCGGTACGGAAGTTGGAGCAGTGATATCCGCCGCGTGAACAGTGCGTCAATGGTCTGAACCAGATTGAGGACTAGACCAATTGGCCGGAGAAAGCCCTTGTCAGAGGCGTGCAGCACAAAAAAGAACCGCTCGCCACCATCCGTGACGAGCGGTTTAAGGGTCCCTTAGGCTTCCCGCGCCCACCGGTTCGAGGACGAACCAACGGCCGGGGAAATTCCGCTTACCCGAGCTCCGCCGGGTCCGCCGGCGCGAGCTCCGGCAGTCCGTACGCGTCGGCGATCAGCTCGTAACTGCGCAGCCGGGCCTCCCCGCTGTGCGCGTTGGCCGTGATCATCAGCTCGTCGGCGCCGGTCCGCTTCCGCAGTCCGTCCAGGCCCTCGCGCACCTCGTCCGGCGTGCCGTGGACGATGTTCGCGAGCCAGCCGTCCACGAACTCCCGCTCGGCGGGGCTGAACCCGTACGCCTCCGCCTCCTCCGGCGTCGGCACCAGACCGGGCCGGCCGGTGCGCAGCCGCAGCATCGCCAGGGCGCCGGTCAGCACCTGGCGGCGGGCTTCCTTCGCCTCGTCGGCGGCGAGCGCGGCGACACCGATCAGGGCGTACGGGGCGTCGAGCACCGCGGACGGCCGGAAGGACTCCCGGTAGAGGTCGAGGGCGGGGACCGTGTGGTGCGCCGAGAAGTGGTGGGCGAAGGCGAAGGGCAGCCCGAGCAGCCCGGCGAGCCGCGCGCTGAAGCCCGAGGAGCCCAGCAGCCAGACCGGCGGCCGCCCCTTCGGCCCCTGCACCGGGCCGGGCACGGCGTGGATCCGCGCGTACGGGTGCCCGTCCGGGAAGTCGTCGTCGAGGAAGCGGGTCAGCTCGGCCAGCTGCTGCGGAAAATCGTCGGCCGCCTCGTTCAGGCCCTCGGTGCGGCGCAGCGCGGCGGCGGTCGCCCCGTCGGTGCCGGGCGCGCGGCCGAGGCCGAGGTCGACCCGGCCCGGGGCGAGCGCCTCCAGGGTGCCGAACTGCTCGGCGATCACCAGCGGCGCGTGGTTGGGCAGCATCACGCCGCCCGAGCCGAGCCGGATACGGCGGGTGTGGGCGGCGAGGTGGGCCAGGATCACGGCCGGCGAGGACGAGGCGACCCCGGGCATCGAGTGGTGCTCGGCCACCCAGTGCCGGTGGTAGCCGCGCCGCTCGGCGAGCCGGCTGATACCGACGCTGGTGGCGAGCGCCTGGCTCGCGGTGCGCCCGCTGCCGACGGTCACCAGATCCAGTACGGACAGCGGTACGGGCGCGGTGCCGCGCGCCTCTCCTCGAATCGCGTCTCGAATCGCGTCGCTCACCGTGGGCGGCCTTCCTGCGCAGTGACGAAAGTGGGTGGGGAGGTGGGGGGATCTGCCTGCGGACTAACAGGAGGGTGTCTCCGGTTATTCCGCCGAAAAAATCTTCACGTCCGGAAGGGGCCCGAACGCGCGTCCGGAAGGCCTCGTTCGCGGCCCTGACCTCAGCCTCTCCCGCAGGGCTGTGACCATGGCATATGCCAGAGTGGTGCGCCGCAGCGTACAGCCCTTGGGCACCGCATCAATCTCGCCAACAGCCGCCCCGTAACGGGTGCTTGGCGGCTATCGTGGTACGGAAGCTTGCGGTCACAACCTGGTAGGGGGAAACCGTGGCGCTGAAGCCCGAGCCCACCGCGCCGTTCCATTCGGTGCAATACGCCCTGCGCGTGCTTGAGACGGTCTCACGGCACGGCGGCGGCGTGACGGACGTGCAGATCGCGCGGGAGACCGGCCTGCCCACCGCACATCTGGCGTCCCTGCTTCTGATGCTCCGGCGCGAGGGGTACGTGGAGCAGGTCTCCGACGGCGCCTACGTCATCGGCGACTCCCTGGTCCTCCTCGGCTCCGGCACCACCCGCCGCGAGGCCCTGGAGCGCAAGCTCCAGGAGACCCTGACCGAGCTGCGCGACTCGGTCGGCGCCGCGGTCTACATCAGCCGCTACATCGACGGCGAGGTGAAGATCACCCAGTTCGCCGACGGCCCGCGCACGCCCAAGGTCAACGAATGGGTGGACTTCCGCTCGGCCGCCCACGCCAGCGCGGTCGGCAAGTGCCTGCTGACCCAGCTCGACCTGAACGGGCGCCGGGACCACCTGGCCCGGCACAAGATCGCCCGGCTGACCTCCCGGACGATCACCAACGAGAAGGTGCTGTTCTCCAAGCTGGACAGCCAGCCGCCGACCGTCCCGGTGCTCGACCTCCAGGAGTACGCGGTGGGCACGGTCTGCGCCGCGGTGCCGCTGACGGCGGGCTCGGCCGTGGGCTGCCTGGCCCTGTCGCTGCCGCTGGAGCACGCGCACCGGCTCCGCTCGGCGGCCGACATGCTCAACCGGCGGGCCGCCCCCGTGGTGCTGTCGCTGGCGATCTGAGGGCTCCCCGGTCACCCGGACGGGCGTGGTCACGAGCACCCCTCGGGACCAGGTAGTATTTTCTCTGTCAGCAGGCGCCGCTAGCTCAGTTGGTTAGAGCAGCTGACTCTTAATCAGCGGGTCCGGGGTTCGAGTCCCTGGCGGCGCACAGACAGGAAGGCCCCTCGCGAGAGCGAGGGGCCTTCTGCTTTCCCCGCCGGGCGCCGACTCCCGGGCGCCGCCTTCCGACCGCCGTTTCCCGCGCTGCGCCCGCCGCGCGCCGGCCGCCCTTTCCCGCGGGGTCCCTCACGCCTGGAGGTAGGCGAGGACGGCGAGCACCCGGCGGTGGGTGTCCTCCGCCGGCGGGAGGTCGAGCTTGGCCAGGATGTTGCCGATGTGCTTGCCGATCGCCGCCTCCGTCACGACCAGCCGACGGGCGATCGCCGCGTTCGAGTGGCCCTCCGCGACCAGGCCCAGGACCTCCCGCTCGCGCGGGGTCAGCGCCTGCAGGGGGTCGCGGTGGCGGCGCAGCAGCTGGCGTACGACCTCGGGGTCGACGACCGTGCCGCCGTCCGCCACCCGGCCCAGGGCGTCCAGGAACTCCTCGACCTGCCCGATCCGGTCCTTGAGGAGGTAGCCGACGCCGGTCCCGTCGCCCGCGTCCAGGAGATCGGCGGCGTACGAACGCTGCACGTACTGGCTCAGCACCAGGATCGGCAGCGCCGGGCGTTCGGCGCGCAGGGCCACCGCCGCGCGGAGCCCCTCGTCCTGGAAGCCGGGCGGCATCCGGACGTCGGTGACGACGACGTCCGGTGCGTGTGCGGCGACGGCGTCGCGCAGGGCGTCGGCGTCGCCGACCGCGGCGACGACCTCGTGGCCGAAGCGTGCCAGCAGGCCGATCAGTCCCTCACGGAGGAGGACGCTGTCCTCGGCGAGGACGATTCGGAGAGGGCGCTGCACGGGATCTCCGCTCGTAGCAGGGTCGGCCCGCCGGGCGGGCTCATGATCGTCAGTGTGCCATCGAGGACGGCCAGCCGGTCGGCGAGTCCGGTGAGCCCGCTGCCCCGGGCGGGGTCGGCGCCGCCGCGCCCGTCGTCCTCGACGCCGATGAGCAGCGCTCCGTCCCGGTGCCGGGCGGTGATCCGGGCGCGGGCGGCGCCGCTGTGCCGGTCGATGTTGGCCAGGGCCTCACGGGCCACGAAGTAGCCGGCGCTCTCGACGGGGCCCGGCAGCCGGGGCAGCTCGACGTCCGTGTCCACAGCTGTGGAGGCGCGGTCGGCGACGTCGGCGAGTGCGGCGCCGAGCCCGTAGTCGGCGAGCACCTGGGGGTGGATGCCGTGGATCAGCTCGCGCAGCTCGGTGAGGACCTGCCCGGCCTCCGCGTGCGCCTTGGCGAGCTGGTCGGCGAGCGGCCCGGGCGGGGCGTCGTAGCGGGCGAGACCGAGGGTCATGGTGAGCGCGACCAGGCGTTGCTGGGCGCCGTCGTGGAGATCGCGCTCGATCCGGCGCCGCTCGGCCTCGAAGGCGGCGGCGAGCCGGGCGCGGGACGCGGTGACCTCACCGATCCGGTCCCGCAGCTCGGCCTCGCGCGGGGCGAGCAGCGCCCGGGCGAGCGCCGCCCGGGCACCGGCGAGCGCGGTGAGCGGATGGAGCAGCAGCGGCAGCAGCAGCATCCCGAGCAGCGCGGCCCCGAAGGCCTGCGGGTACGAGGTGACGAGGTACGCCTTGACGACCTTCGCCTCCTGCCCGTCGGCCGCCAGCTGGAGCGGCGCGCTCATCAGCGCGAGGGGCAGCCCGACCCCGACGGCGAGCACGAGGAGGTCGAGCGGCCACAGGACGGTGGCGTGCAGCACGGCGTACGCGAGCTCCCGCCATGTCGCCTGCTCCCGTGCCCGTACCCGCACCCAGGCCCCGAGCCCGGGCGCCTCGGGCACGCGATGCGGATCGGCCGCCGGCTCGGTCTCGACCAGCCGCAGCCGTCGTCGCTCGCTCCCACCGAGCGCGACCCCCGCCGACAGCAGCAGCGGCAGCCCGACGAGCAGCACGGAGAACCCCGCGAGCACGAGCAGCACCGCCAGCACGACGGCCCCGCTCACGACCCCGGACGCGAGGTAGGCGACGGCCCGCCAGGGCCAGGAGGTGCGGAGGAAACCGCCGGGCCGGGCAAGGGCCTGCCAGGCGGTACGGGGGCCGTGGGGGCGACGGGGCTGCATGACGATCACGCTATGCGCGGGAGGCGGGGGCGGGCCATGGGTGTGGCGGGTGTACCAGGGGTGGCCCTGGCCCTACCCCTGGGGCCGTGGGACCTGCCCCGGGAAGGGACGGTTCTGCTTCTCGTACAGCCCGCGCAGGTGGGTGCGGCCCTCCGGCCCGAGCGGCTCGTACGGCGCGGTGGGCGCAGGGCGCCACCAGATGGGGTCGGGGGTGGTGAGGCCGGCCCGGCGGAGGGCAACGCGGTGGATCTTGTTGGTCGCGGTGAGGGGGAGTTCGGGCATGACGCGGACGTAGGTCGGGGGCATCTTGGTGCCCAGGTCGGTCTGGGCGGCGAGGAAGGCGGCGAAGGCGGTCGGGTCGAAGGCGGCGCCGGGTCGCAGGGCGAGCGCGGCCATCACCCGGTCCCCGGCGACCGGGTCGGGTATCGCGTAGACGGCGACGCCTGCCGCGCGCTCCCAGCGGGCCAGGATGTTCTCGATCATCGCGGCGGCCAGGTTCTCGCTGTCGACGCGCAGCCGGTCGCCGGTGCGGCCGGCGAAGTAGAGGAAGCCGTCGGCGTCCCGGTAGAAGAGGTCGCCCGTCCAGTACCAGCCGTCACGGAGCCGGGCGGCGTCGGCTTCGGGGTTGCGCCAGTAGCCCTCGAAGGGGCTGCGGCCGCGGTTGACCAGCTCGCCGACGGCCTCGTCGGCGTTGAGGAGGACGCCGGTGGCCGAGAAGCGGGCCGGCGGGCACGCGCGTCGGGTGTCCGGGTCGACCACGGCCAGGTCGTCACCGGGCGCGGCGCGCCCGATCGCGCCGGCCGGGGTGTCGGCGGTCCGCTGGATCGCCGCCCCGCCCTCGGAGGAGCCGTACCCCTCGACCAGCCGCGCCCCGAAGCGCGCCTCGAAGCGTGCCGCGTCCACCGCGCCGGCCTCGGTGCCGAAGCCCAGCCGGAGGCGGTGGTCGCGGTCGTCGGGGCTCTCGGGGGTGGCGAGCAGGTACTGGACGGCGCGGCCGACGTAGGTGAAGTACGTGGCGCCGAAGCGTCGGACGTCGGGGAGGAAGCGGGAGGCCGAGAATCGGGCCCGGAGCGCGATGCCGGCACCGGCGGCGAGGGCGGGCGCCCAGTCGGCGATGACGGCGTTGCCGTGGAACATCGGCATGCAGATGTAGTGCGTGTCGTCGCGCGTGACGCCGAAGTGGGAGACGAGCGAGGCACCGGCGGCGGCGAGCCGCCCCTGGGAGCAGACGGCCGCCTTCGGAGCCCCGGTGGAGCCGGAGGTGAAGTACAGCAGCAGCCGGCTGTCGGGGCGGGCCGGCCGCAGGAAGGTGTCGTCGGGGGTGGCCGAGCCGTAGGGGGCCAGGAGGGCCGCGTAGGCGTCGGTGTCCGTGACGAGGACGCGCAGCCCGGGCAGCGGGAGGCCGTCGAGGAGCGGCAGGTGGGCGCGCTGGGTGACCAGGACCCGGCAGGCGGTGTGCCGGATGTCCCGGGCGAGTTCGGCGCCGCGCCGCGTGGGGTTGATCCCGGCCACGGCGGCCCCCGCGAGGGCCGCCGCGCCGAGCCAGAGCGGGTACTCCGGTGTGTTGTCGAGCAGGAGGCCGAGGTGCGGCTCGCTCCCCGGCCGGTCGGGCATCAGCTCCGTGAGCAGGGCGGCGCGCGCGGCGGCGCCGGAGGCGACCTCGTGGTGGGTGAGGGTGGTGTGCTCGTCCCTCAGTCCGGTCCGGTGGTCGCCCCACTGGCGTCGTACGAGTTCCGCGACGGTCCCCATGCGGCGGGATGGTAGCTGACGCTCCGTCAGAACTGAACGTCCGAGCACGCGTAGAAGGCGTTCCCGGTGTCCGCGATGGTCCACACCGCCAGGATCAGGTGGCGGCCGGTCTTGCCCGCCGGGACGGTCCCGGAGTGCGAGAGGGTCGAGGGCGGCTGCTGGTTGTTGTAGGGGACGACCAGGAAGGGCTGGGTGTCGAGGTCGGCCCGGGTCAGGGTCTTGCTCCCGTTCCAGCCGTTCTTGGTGATGTAGTAGCGGAAGTCCGTGGTCGCGTGGCGCGCCGTGAACTGCCAGCGGAAGGTGTAGCTCTGGCCCGCGGTGACCCTGGTGGTGGGCCAGGCGCCGCCGCGGGGGTCGTCGAGCTGCGCGAAGCGGCTGTTGCCGCCGGCGCATATCTTCCCGTCGGCCGGCCCGGCGGCCGGGAAGCCCTTGAGCCCCTCGACCGACTGCGGCTCCCATTGGATGTCACCGCAGTTGCCCACGGTGCGGTTGGCGCAGAGCTTCTGACGGCTGATCGGCGAGTCGGTGTAGCCGTGGCTGCTCGCGCTGGTGGTCGCGAAGAGGGAGGCCGCGGCGACGCCGAGCGCCACGGCCGCCACTCCTGTCTTTTTGCGCATGCTGTCGCTCCAGGAGAACGTGGGGGAGTTCTGTGGGCTGTGCTTCACGCGTGCGGGGATGACGGTTCCGGTCTAGACCAAGTACCAAGGTAGGGACGGAAGTTGAGCATGTCCATACCAAAGGAGAGGGTCGGGGGAGCACACGGGTGTCCCCCGCGGGGAAGCCCCACGGGGGACGGCCGCCTCCGGCCCCGCCCCCCTTACGCCCCCTCCCCCGGCACCGTTCGGCCGGTGTAGAACGCCACCGTCAGATCCTTCACCAGCGCCTTGCGCTCGTAGTCGTCCAGCTCCACCAGACCGCGGGAGGTCAGCCGGTGGACCACGTCGTCCACCGCGTCCACGACCGAGGTCAGCACGCTGTCCCGGTGCTTCGCGTCGATCGCCGCGATCCGACGGCGCTGCATCGCCGCGGCGACCTCCGGGGCGTACTCGATCCGGGTCGGCTGCACCGAGAAGACGTCGATGCCGACCGGGGCGCACTCCGCCGACAGCAGGCGGGTGAGCGCCTCACCGACCGCCTCCGAGTCGCGCAGCGTCGGCGCGTCCTCGTGGAACGCGTCGGCCGGCAGTTGCGACAGCACGCGGGCCATCGCCGCCTCCACCTGCTCGCGCAGGTACTCCTCGTGCCGGTCCACGCCGAGCGCGGCCCGCACGGTGTCCCGGATCCGCCAGACGACGAGGACCACGACGTCCAGCGCCGTGCCCTTCGCGTCGACGGCGGGCAGCGGCTCGCTCCTCCAGTGCCGCAGCCGTACGTCGACGCGACGGCGGAGGAGGAGCGGGCTCACCCAGAGGAGCCCGGTGCGGCGCACGGTGCCGCGGTAGTCGCCGAAGAGCGTCAGGACGAAGGCGTAGCCCACCCGCCCGCGGCCGAGCCCGCCCAGGAAGAACAGGGTCAGCACCACCCCGAGCGCCAGCAGGGCCCACTGCCAGAGGCGGATCCCGTCGTACGGGCGCGAGGGCGCGTGCAGCATCCGCGTCACCTCTGCGGGCACGGCCCCCGTCCACCACAGCAGGGCCGCGCACCCGACGAGCGCGAGCACTCCCCCGGCCACCCCGATCCACCCGGGCAGCACCGGCCCCGGCCGCTCGACCAGCTTCGGATCGGCGGTCGGAGCGGGGCGGGCGGGTACGGCGGCGCGGCGGGCGGGTAGGGGAACGGCGGCCTTGCCCTTCCCCTTCCGCGCCGACGCCTTGGACGCCACGGGGGTCTTGGGCATCTTGGGCACGGGCACGGTGGCGGGCCCCCCGTCGTCGGCCCCGTCCGGCTCGTCCCGGAACAGCAGATGTACCGGGATGGACCCGGTGGTCTCGGTCCCGATCACGTTCCGGCGCCGCGAGCCCCCGCCGCCGTTCCCGACACCGACCCCGGAGGTCCCGGAGGTCCCGGAGGTCCCGGAGACCCCGGAGGTCCCGGAGATCCCGGAGATCCCGGAGGTCCCGTTGGTCCCACTGGGCCCGCTGGACCCGCGCGGCACGACGTCGACGGAGGCGGCCACGGGCACGGCGACAGTCCTGACCCGGCCCCCGGCGAGGCGGCCGAGGTCGACGGATCCGCCGGCCGCGGGGGCGGTCGCCGTGGGACCCGCGGCCGGCGGGGTGGCGGGGCCGCCCGGCGCCCCCGAGCCGGACGGATCCACGTCCTGCGCGGCGTTGCCGGTCGCCGCCGCGCACGAACCCACGGCGGCCGCGGTCGGGGCAGCGGCCTGCGCGGTCTCGGGGCCTTCGGCGACCGCGCCGCTACCGGCCGGGCCGGGCGCCGCCGAGGAGTCGGAGGACGCGGCCCGCGGGGTGGCGAGGCCGGGCGCCGCGGCCCGCGGGCCGTGCTGCGGCGCGGCGCCGGAACCGGCGGCGGGCGCCGGCGAGGTGTCCGCCCGGCGGCCGTGGTCACCCGCGGCCGCGCCGCCCCGAGCCAGCCCGGGCGGCGCGGGGCGCAGGCCCGGCCGGGCCTGCTGCGAAGAGCCGGCCGCGCCCGCCGTCGCCGGAGCGCCGGAACCGCCCGCCTTCGGAGCGCCGGGCCCCCCTCCGATCGGGCCGGCCCCCGCAGCAGCAGAGTGAACGTCCTGCCGTGCGGCACCGGGGCCGGTCGCCCCCGCACGTGCACGGGCCGGGTCGGGCGACCCGGCCCCCGGGCCGTCGGAGGCCGTCCGAACCGCGCCGGCCTGCGCGGCGCCGGGAGTGCCGGGGGATGCGTCCCCGCGGGTCGGGCCTGGCGACGCCGGGCCGAGGTCCGGACGGACCGACGGCGCGGCGCCGGGGCCGTCGGAGGCCGCCCGAACCGCGCCGGCCTGCGCGGCGCCGCGGCTGGCGGGGGATGCGTCCGAACCCGCCCGGCCGGAGGGTCCGACGCGCGGGCCGGACCGCGTCACGGCGGGTGAACCGGCTCCGGGTGCCGCCGAGGCCACGGAGGACATGGCCGGCGAAGGAGCGGAGCCGCCCGGCACCGCGTCCGGGTCGGCGGCGGTCGCGCCGGGGGTGGCCCGGAGGCCGGCGGGGTCACCCGCGACCACGCCCTCGTCGGCCGGAGCCGGCGACGCGGGGCGCGAACCGACTCCGGGAGCCACCGACGCGTCGGACGACGCACCCCGCGCGGTGACGGAGCCGCCCGGAGCCGGGCCCGTGCCCGCCGAACCGGGCGACCCCGCACGTGAAGCGACGGCGGGCGCCACCGGCGCGCCGGACGACTCGGCCTGCCGGACGGCGGAGCCGTCCGGCGCCGGGCCCGAAGCGGCGGCGGGCACCGAATCGGTGGCGGGCGCCGAATTGGTGGCGGGCGCCGTCGCGGTGGCAGACGCCGCAGCGGTGGCGGGCGCCGTCGCGCTTGCAGGCACCGACGCCGTGGCCCTCTCCGGCCCCGCGCCCTCGCGGGCCCGGCCGGGCAGCACGGAACGCGGGCCGACGGTGGGCGCCGAGCCGGTCTGCGGGCCGGCGGGGTCGGACGCGGGCCGCGGGCCCTGCTGCGCCCCGGCGCCCGGGTCCGTGGCGGGTGCGGCGTCCCTCGCGTGGACGGAGCCGGTGCCTCGCGGTGCCGCCGGGGCTTCGTACGGGCCGGCGGGGTCGACGGTCGGGCGCGCATGCCGCGAGCCGCCGGCCGCCGCTTCCTCCTGGACCCCCACCTGCGGGGCGGGCGCCCCCGGCACCGGACCTGCCGAACGGTCCGCCGGCTGCGAGGCCACGCCGCCCACCGTGCCGGAGGCCGTACCCGGGCGTGCCGCTCCTGCCGAATCGATTCGCGCCGTCGGGGCACCGGACGCACCGGACGCCGCCGGATCCTGCGGCACACCGGCCGCTCCGGGCCGCGGGGCGCCCGCGCCGGGTGCGGCCCCTTCCGGGGCGGCGTCGACGGCGACGGCTCCGGCCCGCGCGCCCGCCGCGGCAGCGGGCAGCGGGCCGGCGCCCGGCCCCTCGGACCCGCCCGCGGGCGGACCCGCACCCAGGTCCCCGCCGCCGGCAGGTGCAGCCGAGCCCGCACCCGTACCCGGCGCCGCGCCGCCGCCAGCGGGCACCGCCGTCCCCCTCACCGGTGGGGCCCCGTCGCCGGGTGAACCCGCGCCGGCAGGTGCCCCCGCACCGGTGCCGGGCGCAGTCGTCCCGCCCGGAGGCCCCGCCGGGCGTAGGCGGCCGTCGGTGAGGCGGCGGGCCGTGCGGGCCGCGTCTCGGGTGGCCGCCGGGCCGGAGTCCGGGGGATTCGGGGTCGATGCCGTCATTCGGTCCACCTCATGTTCTCGGGGTCATCGGAACAAGCGCCGCCAGGTCTCCGGACCCGGGTAGCCGTCGGCCGCGCCGCCGCGCCAGCCCTGGGCCCGTTGGAAGGCCTCGACGTTGCGGCGGTCCGCTTCCGTCCACCGCGGACCGGGGCCCGACACGTAGTGCCCGCCGTAGCCCCGCTTCACCAGTTGTTTGCCCAGCTTCTCCACATATGCGTTGGATTGGCCCGGACGGAAGTAGCCACGCCCTGGGAACCCGCTCGCAGTTGCGCTCGACCCGCCCGAACCACTCGAACCGCCGATGTCCTTGCCCTTGCCGGCGACGAGCAGCGACCAGGTCTGCGGGCCGGGCATGCCGTCCGCGTCGCGGCCCTTCCAGCCCTGGGCCTGCTGGAAGGCCTGGGTCGCCCGGCGGTCCGCCTCGCCCCAGCGCGGGCCGGGGCCCTGTGCGTAGAACTTCTTGCCGCCCCGCGCCACGAGCAGCCTCCCGAGCTGCGTCACGTACGCGTTGTTCGCACCGGGCCCGAACATCGCCGTCCCCGGGTACGCCGACGCCGTCACCGCCCCCGCCGAGCCGCTCCCCGTACTGCCGCCGCTGATCACGCCCTTGTAGCGGTAGGCGAGGTAGCGGTCGGAGTTCGCCCAGTACGCGAGCGGCGTCGCCTGCTTCCGGGTGCGCGGCTTCGTCTGCTCGTAGGCGATGTACGAGGTGTGCGTGTAGTCCGTCCACCCGCCGAAGATCGTCACGTGCGAGCCGCGCGTCGGGTCGGCCGGGTTGTGGAAGAGCAGGATGTCGCCGGGCTGGAGCTCGGTCCGGTCGATCCGGTCGGCGAACCGGTCGAGGCTGCCGGTCCACTCGTTGGTCCGGAGGCTCCAGGCCATCGAGATGTAGCCGGAGCAGTCCTGGCGGTAGCCGTCGCTCCAGTACCGCTCCATCGAGTACGGGACGCCCTCCGTGATCCAGGTCTTGGCGCGGTTGATGATCTCGGTCCGGGTCGTCTTCCGCAGGGACTGGGCGGAGACCTGACTGGTCGTCGGCGTAGCGCCCGGGGCCGGGGACGAGCCGGGGCCGGGAGCGCCGCCGTGCAGCGGGCCCCGGCCGCCCTGCGGGGTGTCCGCGCCCGGGCCGGTGGAGACGGCGCCGTCGTCCGTGACGCCCGCGGCGTCCGTCACTCCCGTCGCGCCCGCCGCGTCCGCGTCGGCCACTCCCGTCCCCCCGCCGAGCACCACCCCCGCCGCCGTCACCAGGACCAGGGCCCGGCGGGCGCCGTGCACGGACGGGTGGCCTCCCGCGCGGACGGGGAGGCCCAGCGCGAGGTCGCGCCGCTGCCGGGCGCAGCCCGCGCAACCGCAGTCGGCCGCGGGCTCGATTTCTTCGAAGACCGGCACACTCATGCGTTCCCCTCCACACTCGTCAAGATCTTTTGGCGCTCTTGCACGGGCGCCAGTTTCTCAACTGTCTGGACAAATCGCATTTTGACGGATCGAAGGGTCAATACGACCATCCGACAGGCCGGGCGGGACCGTAAATGGTCAAGGGCATGGTCAGACGTCCTGTAGAGTTATCTCTGTCAGCAGGCGCCGCTAGCTCAGTTGGTTAGAGCAGCTGACTCTTAATCAGCGGGTCCGGGGTTCGAGTCCCTGGCGGCGCACGCGAGGCCGAGGCCCTTCACCATCTGGTGAAGGGCCTCGGTCGTTCTCGGCGTTCTCCTCTACAGTGAGCGGGACCCGACCTCCCGCGGCGGCTCCGGGCTCCTCCCGCGGCCCGTGAGCCCGCGGTCGAGGACCGGACCGGCCGGCGGCCGGCGCCTCCCGCCCCGCCGGCCGGCCCCCGGTCGCCCGCCCCACGGGATCGCGGGCACGGTCGTCCCCGATGCGGCGCCGCGCCGCTGCGGAAGGGCGGTCAGCCGCGCTTCCCCGTCAGATACGCCGACACCACCACGTTCGCCGAGTAGGTCCCGCTCTCCCGGTCGTAGGTCCCCCCGCAGGTGATCAGGCGCAGCTCCGCCCGGTCCGGCACGTGCGGGCCGTAGGCCCGCCGGGCGTCGAAGCCCGCTCGCGGATGGACCCGGACGTCGTCGATCGTGAATTCCGCGACGCTTCCGTCCGAACGGGTCACGGAGACCGTCGCGCCGGGGCGGGCCGCGCTCAGGCCGTAGAAGACGGCGGGGCGGGTCTCGGTGTCGACGTGGCCGACGAGGAGGGCGGGCCCGGGGGCGCCGGGGCGGGTGCCGGAGCCGTACCAACCGACCGTGTGCGGCATCTCGAACGGGGGCGGGTCGATCGCCCCGTCCGCGTCCAGGCCCCGGGGCACGACGGGCGCGGAGATCCCGAGCGAGGGGATCTCCACACGCAGCGGTTCGACCGGGTCCAGCGGGGTGCGCGCCGGGGGCGGCGGAGCGCCGGGCGGGCGCCCCACGGCGGCCATGTCACCGGTCGTGGGGGCCGAGCCGCCGACGGGCCCTTCGACGGCGCCCCGGCCCCAGAGCCACAGGCCGAGGAACAGGACCGTCCAGGCCGTCCCGGTCAGCGCCCGGCCGGACGTCACGCGGGTCAGTCCGAGCCCGTACCGCGGCGGCGGGCGCTGCGGAAGGCGACGGCCACCGCGGCGACCGCGGCCAGGCCGAGCCCCAGGAGGGTGTACGGGGTGCCGAGGCCCGCCGCGCCCGCGGTCTGCGCCACGCCGGGCGCGGCCGGGGCGGCGAAGGCGGCCGCGCCGCCGCCGCCCGCGTGGACCGGGGCGATCGGGGACGGGTGGTACGTGGGCCGGTGGGTCGGCCCGTCGTGGTGCCTGACATGGATCGTGCCGACGTCGCGGTGCTCGTGCCCGTCGCAGGTCACGCTGACCTTGTAGGCGCCGTCCTCGAGACCGTGCCTGACCGTCGTGTCGCCGAACAGCGGGTTCTTCCCGCCGTCCCGGCCGGTGAGCTCGGCGTCCGTGGCGAACGCCCGGGACTTGGCGGCGCCGGTGGTGCCCTTGCAGCCGGTGACGCGGACGTCGACGTCGGCGCCGGGCGAGGCGGTGGACGGGGTGACGGTGGCCTGCACTCCGTCGTGGGCGAGGGCGGTGCCCGCCGTGGGCGCGAGCACCAGCACCAAGGCCGCTCCTGCGGCACGGAGAGCGATGGGACCTGAACGCATGGTGACCTCCTGGTACTGGCAGGGTCACCCGGTTCGGTCCGTCGCGCATCCGCAGAGGGCCGACCAGGGCCCCCGTCGCGACCGCTCAGACGCGGTCGACGAGGTCCGCGATCGACTTGACGATCTTCGACGGGCGGAACGGGAAGCGGTCGATCTCCGCCTGCGTGGTCAGACCGGTGAGCACCAGGAAGGTCTGCATGCCCGCCTCCAGACCGGCCAGGATGTCGGTGTCCATCCGGTCGCCGATCATGGCGCTCGACTCGGAGTGGGCGCCGATCGCGTTCAGGCCGGTGCGCATCATGAGCGGGTTGGGCTTGCCGGCGAAGTACGGCTCCTTGCCGGTCGCCTTGGTGATCAGCGCGGCGACCGACCCGGTCGCGGGCAGCGGGCCTTCGAGGGACGGCCCGGTCTCGTCGGGGTTGGTGCAGATGAAGCGGGCGCCCGCGTTGATGAGCCGGACCGCCTTGGTCATCGCCTCGAAGGAGTACGTACGGGTCTCGCCGAGGACCACGTAGTCGGGGTCGTGGTCGGTGAGCACGTAGCCGATGTCGTGCAGCGCGGTGGTCAGGCCTGCCTCGCCGATGACGTACGCGGTGCCGCCGGGGCGCTGGTCGTCGAGGAACTTCGCGGTGGCGAGCGCCGAGGTCCAGATGTTCTCGACGGGGACCTGGAGGCCCATGCGGGCCAGCCGGGCGTGCAGGTCGCGCGCGGTGTAGATCGAGTTGTTGGTGAGGACCAGGAAGGGCTTCCCGGTGTCCCGCAGCTTCGTGATGAACGCGTCGGCACCGGGGATCGGCACGCCCTCGTGGATGAGGACGCCGTCCATGTCGGTGAGCCAGGATTCGATCGGCTTGCGCTCTGCCATGGGTGCGGGACTCCTGCCGTGCGGACGTGCGGTGTGCTGGGGGCGACGCGACGACGCTGTGGCGACGCCCCCAGCCTAGGTCAGGAAGTGCCGACCTTGACCCCGTCGATCACCCAGTACCAGTTGTTGGACCCGGTGTAGCGGAAACGGAAGCTGACGTTCGAGGCGCCGGCCGGCACGGCGACCGTGACCGACTGGGGCTGCGAGACGACGTCCGCCGCGTAGCTCTTCACGACCGTCGGCGTGCCGCCGTTGAAGGAGGCGAGGACCTGCGCCGTCTGGGCGCCCTCCTGTCGGTAGAAGGTCGTGAAGTCCAGGGTGACGCGGGACGCGCCGGTGACCGCGTACGCAGGGCTGACGAGCGTGGAGTCGTAGGTGCCCGAGAAGGACTTGTCGGCCCACTCGTCGGAGTCGGCGACGGCGAAGACGCCGCGGGCGCGCACGTTGAGCTCGCGCCACTGGTCGCGCTGGGAGCGGGACCAGAACTCGTCGGTGGCGAAGGACCAGCCGCGCCACTCGGTCACACCGCCGGTGCCCATGGCGTTGTTGATGACGGACCAGCCGCTGGGCGCGGTGTGGGTGAAGCCGAGGACACCGGCCGGGATGCCGGTCTCGTCGACGCGGCCGCTCAGGGAGGGGTGGAGGGCCTCGAACGGGTCGGTGGAGCGGTCCTGGATCGGCTTGCCGTCGAGCCCCCAGGCGGGGGCGGGGGTGATGCCGAGCTGACGGAAGACGGTGGCGGCGACGTCGACGAGCCGGGTGTCGACGGGCCGGGCGCCGGCGGCGATGCCCGGGCCCTGGGCGAGCACGAAGGTGCGGCGCTCCTCGATGCTGGAGCCGCCGTGCCCGCCGGCGTCGGTGTGGCCGTGGTCGGTGGCGACGATGACGGTCCAGCGCTCGCCGGCGTAGGTCGGGCGGGCCCGGATCGCGGCGAGGAGGCGGCCGAGGTAGGCGTCCTGGACGTCGATGGCGTCGAGGTACTTCTGGCTGGCGGCGCCGTAGGTGTGGCCGATCTCGTCGGTCTCGCCGAAGTAGACGAACAGGACGTCGGGGTTCTGGTTGCGCAGGACGTCCTCGGTGATCTCGGTGATCGTGAGGTCGTTGACGGCGTAGTCGTTGTCGTAGACGAGCTTGGCGTCGGCGCCGGGGGTGACCGTGCCGTACGTGTCGAGCTCGGGCCAGTCGACGGCGGCGAAGAGCGAGAGCTCCGGGCGCACCTGGTGGAGGCGGGCGAGGAAGCCGGGGTAGGTGCCGTAGTTGCGGCCGGCGAAGGTGTTGTCCTTGACGCCGTGCTTGTCGGGCCAGACGCCGGTGGAGACGGTCGACCAGCCGGGGCCGGACGAGGTGGCGGCCATCGGGTCGGCGTAGAGCAGCGAGCGGCCGTAGGTGCCGTTCGCCATCAGGGACTTGAGGGTGGGCGCCTTGGCGGCGTCGATGCGGTCGTGGCGCAGGCCGTCCATGCCGACGACGAGCACCTTGTCCTGGCTGGTGCCGTCGGGGAGCGTCGGCGCGGCGGCGGTGGCCGCCTGCGCGGCGGGGGCGGTGGCGAGGCCGGCGGCGGCGACGGCCGCGGTGGCGCCGGCGGCGGCGAGCACGGTGCGGCGGGATATGCCGGTGAGCGGCATGTCGGGGGTCCTCCGTAGCTGGGAGATCGGGGTCGGAGCGCGCCAACGCCCCTGATTCCTCAGGGGCGTTGAGCTTTGGTCCGTACCCGTTATCTTTCCGCTACATTTCTGGGCGGGGAAAGGGGCGTGCGGTGAACTTTCAGCTGCCGGTCGCGGACTTCCACGCGTCCACGTAGGCCGTCAGGTTCGTGTCGATGTCCGACCAGTCCGGCTCGAAGACCTCGACGCCGGTCATCAGCTTGCCGAGCTCGATGGCGTTGGCGTCGGTGGCCCTGACGTCCTTGCGGACGGAGAAGCCGCCGCCGACCGAGCTGACCTCGCGCTGCGCCTGCTCGCCGAGCATGAAGTCGAGCAGCTTCTTGGCGTTCTCGCCGTGCGGGGCGTTGTTCACCAGGCCCGCGGCGTACGGCAGGGCGAAGGTGGTGGGCTTGCCGCCCTCCTTCGCGGGGAACCAGATGGCGAGGTTCGGCATGGAACGGGCCTGCGCGAAGTTCATCTGGACGTCGCCGTTGGCGACCAGGATCTCGCCCTTGTCGACCTTGGGGGCGAGCTTGGAGGTGGAGGAGGACGGGCCGACGTTGTTGGCCTGGAGCTTCTTCAGGTACTCCATCGCCGGCTCCTTGCCGCCGAAGTCGTGCATGGCCTTGATGAGCACGGCGGTGCCGTCGCCCGCGACGCCCGGGGTGGAGTACTGCAGCTTGTTCCTGAACTTGGCGTCGAGCAGCTGCTCCCACGTGGTGGGCGCGGTGGGCAGCTCCTTCTTGTTGTGGATGAAGCCGAAGTAGTTGTTGACGACGGAGATCCACTTGCCGTCGTCGGCCTTGTCGATGCCGTTGACCATGGCGGCGTCCTTCGGCGTGTACGCCTGGAGGAGCCCCTTGGAGTCCGCCTGCTGGATGAACGGCGGCAGGGTGACCAGCAGGTCGGCCTGGGTGTTGCTCTTCTCGCGGGCGGCGCGCTGCACCATCTCGCCGGAGCCGCCCTCGACGTACTCGACCTTGATGCCGGTCTGCTTCTCGAAGTCCTTGAAGACCTTGTCGTACCAGCCGTCGCCCGCCTCGCCCTTGAGGCCGTCGGCGCTGTAGACGGTGACGACCTTCTCCTCGGAGGCGGCGGTGGAGCCGCCGCAGCCGGTGAGAGTGGCGGCGAGGGCGAGGCTGCCGGTGACGGCGGCGATCGGCTTGAGGTGCTGGGACATGGTGCGCATGACGTCGTTCTCTCCTGGTGGTACGGGGCGGGGTTGTCAGCGGTACGAGGCTTTGGTGCGGACGCGGGAGACGGCGAGCAGGACGATCAGCGTCGCCGCCATGAGGACCACGGCCAGGGCCGAGCCCGTGAAGAGCGAACCGCGGTCGGTGGCCGTGAAGACGAGCACGGGCAGCGGCAGCCAGTCCGGCGGGTAGAGCATCATCGTGGCGCTCAGTTCGCCCATGGACAGGGCGAAGCAGAGGCCCGCCGCCGCGTTCAGCGACGGCAGCAGGAGCGGCAGCCGCACCCGGAGCAGGACGTACGAGGGGCGGGCACCGAGACTGGCCGCCGCGTGCTCGTACATCGGGTCGAGACGCAGGATGGCGGCCGAAACCGACTGGTAGGCGAACGCCGTGACAAGAATGGCGTGCGCGAGGATCACGATCCAGCGCGTGCCGTTCAGGAGCAGCGGCGGCTGCGAGAAGGCGACCAGGACGGCGAGTCCGACGACCACGGACGGCACCGCCACCGGCAGGACGAACAGCGCGTCGAGGACCTTGCGGCCGACGCCCTTCTCGCGCATCGCCGCGGCGGCGAGCGCGGCCCAGGTCCCGACCGTCAGCGCGAGCAGGCTCGCGGTCAGCGCGGTGACGAGGCTCGTGGTGAGCGCCTGCAGCGATTCGCCGCGCACGGCGGCGGCGTAGTGGGCGGTGGTCGGCCCGGAGGGGAAGGCGCCGGACCAGTGGGTGGAGAAGGAGGCGGCGAGGATGACGAGGAGGGGCAGGGCGAAGAGCGGTACGAAGAGGACCGCGAACAGGGCCCAGGCGCACCGGCGCCCCGCTCGGCTATGCACCAGCACGACGACGGCTCCCTTCCCGGCCCGACCCGGCGCCGCCGGACCTGGCCAAGAGCGTCCGGTAGAGGCCGTAGAGCCCCACCGAGATCAGCACGTTGACGACGGCGACGACACAGGCCGCCGCGTAGTCGGACTCGAGGATGGCCTTGCCGTAGACGAGCATCGGCAGGGTCGTGACGCCCTTGGCGCCCGTGAACAGCACGATCCCGAACTCGTTCAGGCACATCACCAGGACGAGGCTGCCGCCGGCGGCGAGCGCGGGCAGCGCCTCGGGCAGGATCACCCGGCGCACGATCCGCAGCGGCCTGGCGCCGAGCGAGGAGGCGACCTCCAGCTGGGCGGTGTCCAGCTGCGAGAAGGCGGCCAGCAGCGGCCGGATCACGAACGGTGTGAAGTACGTGATCTCGGCGAGGAGCACGCCCCACGGGGTGGTGAGGAACCGGAAGGGCCCGTCGGCCGCGCCGGTGACGTCCGTCCACAGTCCGTTGGCCATGCCGGCCGTGCCGTACAGGAACAGCAGGGCCAGCGTGATCAGGAAGGACGGGAAGGAGAGGAAGACGTCGATGAACTTCGACACCGCCCGGCCGCCGGGGAACGGCACGAACGCGACGACCAGCGCGAGCACGAAGCCGAGGACGAGACATCCCACGGTGGCCGCCGCGGCGAGCCACACGGTGGTGACGAGTGCGTCGCGGAAGGAGGCGGAGGCGAAGACCTGCGCGTACGCCCCGGGGGCGAGGGACTCCCGGACGACGAGGGCGAGCGGATAGAGGAAGACGACGGCGAGGGCGAGAACGGGGGGCGCGGCCCAGAGCCAGGCGCGGGCGCTGCGCTCCTTCGCGGCGGCCGGGGGCGTGCGCCGGCCTGCCGGGCCGGGGGTCGGGGCGGCCGCGGCACCGCGTGGCGGCAGATCACTGTCCACCGGTCGTGGGCAATCGTCCCGCAGGGCCTTGGGGGTCCCCCCGGACGGAGTCTGGGGGAGGGTGGGCACAACCCCCCGTGCGGGCTGCGCCTTCGCGAGACGCGCGCCCCGGCTACCCATCGTTCACCCCCGCGGCCAGCAGCACCGCGTCCTCCCGCGCGAAGTGCAGCGTGACCTCGTCGCCGAGGGCCGGCGTCTCGCGCAGCTCGCGGACGTCCGCCTTCACGCGGTGTCCGGAGCCGACCTCCACGTACAGGCGGTGGGTGGCCCCCCGCCACTGCACCTCGGCGATCCGGCCACGCAGGGCATTGGGACCGGGGCCCAGGCCCACCAGGTGCGGCCGCACGCACAGCGTCGCGCTCGCGCCGGCGACCGCGCCGCCGTCGACGGGCACGTCGAGCGGGATCCCGTCGAGGCTCACCCCGTCCGCGCCGACCGTCACCGGCAGCAGGTTGGCGTTGCCGACGAAGGACGCGGTGAACTCGGTGCGTGGCCGCCGGTACAGCTCCTGCGGGGTGCCGCAGTCCTGGACGCGGGCCCGGTCCATGACCGCGATCCGGTCGGCGAGGGTGAGCGCCTCGACCTGGTCGTGGGTGACGTACAGCAGGGAGACGTCGGGCAACTCTCGGTGAAGTCGCGCGAGTTCGGCGAGCATGCCGGACCTCAGCTGGGCGTCGAGCGCGGAGAGCGGCTCGTCGAGGAGGAGGACGTCCGGGCGGATGGCGAGCGCCCGGGCGATGGCCACGCGCTGCTGCTGGCCGCCGGAGAGCTCGCGCGGATAGCGCTTGGCGTAGGCGCCCATCCCGGTCATCTCCAGGGCCTCGGCGACCCGCCCGGGGATCTCGCCCTTGGGCGCCTTCTGGGCCTTCAGACCGAAGGCCACGTTGTCCTCGACCCGCATGTGCGGGAAGAGGGCGTACTGCTGCACGACCATGCCGATCCCCCGCTTGTACGGAGGGAGTTCGGTGACGTCGCGGTCACCGATGAACACCCGGCCGGCGACCGGCCGGACGAATCCCGCGACGGCCCGCAGGGCGGTGGTCTTGCCGGAGCCGGACGGCCCGAGCAGGGCCATGACCTCGCCGGGTTCGACGGTCAGGTCGAGGGAGTCGAGGACGGTGGTGCCGTTGTAGGCGACGGAGACGCCGTCGAAGCGGATACCGCTGGAGGCGCCGCTCATCCCTCGCGCTCCTCGTAGTCCCTTATGAGGGCCGGGAGTTCGGCGACCGAGGGCAGGACGTGGGTGGCGCCGTGCTCCTTGAGCGCGGGCTCGCCGTGCGCGCCGGTGAGGACGCCGGCCACGATCCCGGCGCCGGAGCGCACGCCGCTGAGCATGTCGTACGAGGTGTCGCCGGCCACCACGACCTGGTGGACGTCGTCGACGGCGCCGGTGCGCAGGAAGGCGGCGAGCACCATGTCCGGGTACGGGCGGCCGCGGCCGCCGGCGTCGGCCGGGCAGAGGGTGAGGGCGACGAGCTCGCGCCAGCCGAGGGCATCGAGGATGGCGTCCTGGGTGACCCGGGCGAAGCCGGTGGTGAGGACGACCGTCCGGCCCTGCCCGGTCAGCTCGGCGATGGCCTCGGCGGCGCCGGGGACGGCGGCGATCCGGCCGTCGGCGACCAGCTCGCCGTACGCCTCCTCGAAGGCCAGGTTGGCCTGCTGGGCCCGCCGCTCGTCACCGCCGAAGAGGTGGCGGAAGACGGAGATCTTGGACTCGCCCATGGTGGCGCGGACGTAGTCGATCATCGTCGCCGGGTCCTCGCCGAGGCGCTCGGCGGCGGCGGTGAACGCCTGCTCGACGAGGCCGCCGTCGGCGACGGTGGTGCCGGCCATGTCGAGGACGATCAGGTTGTGCCGCGGTGCGTTGTCGGTGGTCACGGTGTTCACCAGCCCAGTTCGTTCGCGGTGGTCTCGGCGATGGCGGGCGAGCAGGTCATGCCGCGTCCGCCGGGTCCGGTCACCAGCCAGACGCCGTCGCGCACCTGCTGGCGGTGGACGACCCGGGTGGTGTCGGTGCACTGCGCGTACACGCCGGCCCAGCGGCGGCGGACACGCGGCAGCGGACGGCCGAGGAAGGACTCGACCACGCGCGTGAGGTGCTCGTAGGGGTCTTCGACGGTGTCGAAGGCGAAGGGGTGCTCGTACTCGTGGGTGTCGCCGATGGTCAGCCCGCCGTCGAGTCGCTGCACCATGAGCAGCTGCATCTTGTGGGCGGCGGCGGTCGGGTCCTGCGCCTGGCCCGCGTTGAGGGCGTCGAGGGCCGGGGAGGCGTAGGCCGGGTAGTAGCGGAAGGAGTCGGCGTCGGCGACGGAGGTGGTGAGGGGTTCGCCGAGCGGGTCGGTCTGCATCATCTGGAGCCGGACCCGGCGGACCGGGATCTCGCCGGCGACCTCGCGGACCAGGCCGGAGAGCCAGGCGCCGGTGCACAGGACGACGGCGTCGCCGGTGTGCGTGTCGCCGTGGTCGTCGCGGACGGCGTTCTCCCCCACGACCTCGCGCACCTCCCGATGGGGCAGGAAGGTGTAGCGGCCGGAGGCCAGAAGGGCCTCGCGCAGGGCGAGTTGGGCGGTCCTGGGCTCGACGGCGGCGTCCCGCTCGCACCACAGTGCGGCGTCGAACGCGCCGCGCAGGGCGGGGTTCACGGCCCGGGCCTCGTCCGGGGTGAGCAGCTTGTAGCCGCGGGCGGCGGCGTCGGGGCGGGCCAGGGCGGCCTCGGCGACGGCGAGTTCGAGCCCGCCGCGCACGGGGGTGAGGGAGCCGATCGCCCGGAAGCCGAGCTCCGGGACACGGGCGCCGATGCCCTCCCAGAGTTCACGGGCGCGCAGCGCGGTGTCGAGTTCCTCGCCGCCCGCCCGTCCGCTGACCCATATCTGGCCGAAATTGCGGAGTGATGCCCCGCGCGCCTCGGCCTCGCGCTCGATGTGGACGACCTCATGGCCGCGTTCGACTGCCTGCCAGGCGTGCATGGTTCCCACCACGCCGGCTCCTACGACGATCACCTTCATGCCGTTCACGGTCGGGGCGGCGGGTGACCCCGGCCGGTCGGAACGGCGACGGGACGGTGAACGGACCGACAAGCTTGGACTAGACCCGTTATCCCTTCGTGACATTTCTGGGTGCGGAGGAGGCGAAGGCGGTGGGGCCGGCGGGTCGGTGAGCGGTGGGCCGGTTGGCCCGTTGGCCGGTTGGCCGGTTGGCCGGTTGGCCGGTTGGCCGGTTGGCCGATGATCGGTGATCGGTGATCGGTGGTGCGGGAGCTCAGTCCTGCCGCCCCAGGTGCGCGGTGAAGCTGAACCGGTCGCCTCGATAGAGGGTGCGTACGCGCTCCAGGGGCCGTCCGGCGGTGTCCCGCGAGACGCGGTGGATCAGGAGCATCGGCAGCGCGGGCGGGGTGCCGATGAGCAGGGCCTCGCGCGGGGTCGCGAGCACGGTCTCGATGCGCTCGTCGGCGTCGCCGAACGAGACGCCGAGCCGGTCGTGGAGGTACGCGTAGAAGGAGGAGTCCGGGTCGAAGTCGGTGTCCAGGCGCGGGGCGCGCGACTCGGAGACGTACGTGCTCTCCAGGCCGACCCGCTCGTCGTCGGCGAGCAGCACGCGCTCCATGTGCCAGACGGGCGCGCCGCGTTCGACGCCGACCTCGGGCGCGAGGGACTCCGGGCAGGGGAAGCGGTCGAGCGAGATGAGCGCACGGCCGGGCCGGCGGCCCTGCCGCCGCACGCCCTCGGTGTAGCTGGCGAGTGAGAGCGGCTGCTCCAGCTTGGGCCCGGCGACCACGGTCCCGCGCCCCTGCCGCCGCAGCCGCCCCTCCAGGAGCAGCTCGCGCAGCGCCTGCCGGACGGTCTCCCGCGACACCTCGTAACGGACGGCCAGATCCCGCTCGGTGGGCAGCAGACCGCCCTCACCGAGCTCGTCGACGAGCGCGGCGACCTTCGCCTTCACCGCGTAGTACTTCGGGATGCGCCCGTGCTCGGGGATCCCGGAGCGGATGGGGGCGCCCGGCCGGTCGGCACCGCTCTGTCGGGCGCTGCTGTCTTTCTCCACGTTCTGCACGCGTTGATCGTCGCAGAGCCGAGTGAACGGGAAGGTGTACGGAGCGTGGCCTGCGGGGTGTCCGGCGGATCAGCGGCGACGCGCACGGGCCCCGGGAGTGCCCGGGGCCCCGATCCGCCGGACCGGCTCCCGGTCGTTCCCCTCAGATCATCGGACCGTCGATCGGGTCGGGCCAGTGCCGGCGTTCGGGAATCACCCTGCGCAGGATCCACAACCCGGCGCGCAGCTTCCAGTCGCCGGGGGAACGGATCTCGGAGATGAGGGCGGCGGTGCTCCTGCCGATCGACCGCGACGCCTCCTCCGTCGCATGCGGGTCCAGGAGCCTGTCGCAGTTGAACCAGGCCAAGCCCCGCGCGACCCGGATCCCGTAATTGGTCAACAGTTCGTCACTACGGGTGAACAGCCTGTCCAAAGAGCCGAGCCCACGGATGTACCTGGACGAAAGGTCGTCCTGGACCGCGTCGATACAGGACGCCAGCACGTGGTTCATGCGGTGGAAGTCCGCGATGCGACCGCGGTCGCCCGTGGACGTCGCCATGCGCCGCAGCGCCTCCGGCAAGTCGTACGAGATGTGCGCCATCATGGAGAAAAGCACGTCTTCCAGCGTGTAGGAGCGCCGGACGCTCGAAGCGGCGAAGACGTCCCGCCACGGTTGCGGGATGGAGTCCGGCAGATCACCGGGCCGGACCTCGTCAGCGGATCCGGCGGAACCGCCGGGTCGTTCTGCGAGCCATGCGTCGATGCCGTCCATCGCGCTGAAGTAGGCCGATGCGAGCGTCTCGCACAGCTCGGCGACCCACGGCGGGTCGTTGAACACGGGGTCGCCCGCGTCCAAGCCCGTGGCGAGCGTCGTCGTGAGGCGGTAGTAGGTGTAGGCGAACGCGGCCCGGCGGTCGCGCGTGGCGTCGTACTGTCTGACCCGTTCGGCAAGCAGACCGGCGACCAGGGTGACCTTCTCGGCGGGGAGCATGGACTCGGCGGTCATCGGGAGCGCTTTCCTGCCGCCCGCTAGGCCGGCGCGCCGACTCGGCGGGTTTCCTCGGTCACCCTGCCCCAGTCGCACAGCAGTTCCGCGAAGAGGCTCTGACGGTCGGTCGCGACCTGATAGTTCGCGATCCATGGGCTCCCGAGCAACGGCATGCGGTAGGTCGCGGCCATCCCCTCGTCACGAATCTCCGCGGAGTAGGTGAAGGTCCGCGTGAGCACGCCCGGCACGGGACCGAGCCGCTCCTTCCCGTGCACGACGACCCCGGTTCCGTTGCTGTCCAGTACGTACTGCTCTTCCAAGAGGTAGAGGGACATGCCGAACTTGGAGATCTTGACCACGTTGTCGGCCACACCGAACTCCCCCTCCTCCGGCTTCGCCACGATCGTCGATTCCTGCTCCGGCGCGCCGGTGAGCAGCTCGACGACGTGCATGACGGTCGCGAGCAGCTTGTTCGTCAACCCGATGCGGCTGCGCATGAGACGAGGCCAAGAGGTGACGCGGAAGGTGGCCTTTCCCCGCCAGACGCCGGTCCCGATATCGAAGTAGTAGACGTGATTGGGCGCGTTCGTGCGGTGTCGGGTGATGCCCTCGGGCTCCGTTGTCACGCTGCGTAGCATACCATCACACTCGGTGAGTGGCGCTCTGGACTCGGCCTCTCCTGTCGGCCTCGCACGCGCGTACCGGCGGGTCCGAATGGGCACCAGGCACCACGAGAGCCCGGCGCGATCGGCACGGCGCCCCCTAGGCGGGCCGTCGGCGGCGGGCGCGGACGCGGAGCACGACGGCCACCCCGGCCGCGAGCAGCGCCGCGGCGGGTGCGGCGTATCGCAGGGCGGGATCCGGTCCCGTGCGCGCGAGTTCGGCGAACTCGGGGGCGGGCGCTGCGCCGGGGACGGTGGGGCGGGCCGGGGCGGCAGAGGGGTCCCGCGTCGGGTCGGTGGGGGCGGTCGGGGCGTCCGGGTCGGCGGGGACGATCGTCAGGCGGTAGTCGCCGGACTCGCCGACCCAGTCGCCGTCGTCACCCCGGCGCTGGACGACGGCGGCGTTGACGACGACCTCGTCGGGCGCGGTGTCGGCCCGGAAGGCGAGCCGCACGGGAACGGTGAGCGTCCGGCCGGCGGGGACGGCGAAGCCGGGGAACGGGGGGAGCAGGGGTGTGGGGTTGGCGGACGCGGTGGGCTCGGTGGGGCCGGTGGGGCTGGTAGAGCCGCTGGGTCTGGTGGAGTCGGTGGGTCTGGTGGAGTCGGTAGGTCTGGTGGAGCCTGGCTCGTGAGGGGCGGCGGGGTCGGTGGGGGCGATCGGGTCCAGCGGGTCGACGGGCGTGCTGGCGAACACCCCCACGCTCTCGGCCTGGTCGGTCCCCTCGAAGACGACCGGCCGCCAGATCCGCGCCGCCGCGTCGTAGAACTCGGCCCGGATCTGCGCCGGACGCAGGACCCGGTCGCGGTCGGTGACGACGAGCACCGGGTGGATGCCCCGGCAGGGCTCGGCGGTGGTGTTCGCGAGGTCCAGCTGCCAGGTCTGGAAGCGCCCGCCGGCGGGGTAGTCGACGGGGCCGCCGTGGATCCGGGTGGCCAGGGGGAAGTCGGCCACGTCCGCCGCACCGCAGGTGGGGGCGGGGGCATGGGCCGGCGCCGCCGCCTGGGCCGCCGGGGCGGTGTCGGAGGCCACGGGGACGGCGGTCGTGGTGGCCGTGACGAGGGCGGCGAGGGCGAGGGCGTTGCGCGTTCGCATGGGGGCGGTGCCTTTGCTGCTCGCGGGCGTACGGGGTGCCCGCGACGTTGCCAGGCGGGGCGGGGCGGGCCCGGGAGCGACGCGGCCGGGCGGCCGAACGGCACCACCCCTTCCGCCCGATCAGCCTATTTTCCGAAGATCGGCGCGAGGATCAGGTGGGCCGCGCCCTCCGCCACGGCGTACGGCGCACCGGCGACCTCGACGTCCGTCGGCAGGCCGAGGCCGACCAGCACCTCGCGGGCCCCGCGCGCGTACGCCCCGGGGTCGGCGAGGACGGCCCGGCCGCCGAGCAGCACCCGGTCGATGTCGAGCAGACGCACCAGGTTCGCCGCGCCGGTGCCGAGGATCCGGGCGGCCTCCGTGCGGTCGCCGCGCGCGAGCGCCGTCAGGCACAGCACCTCCAGACAGCCGCGGCCGCCGCAGTCGCAGGGCGGCCCGTCGAGCTGCACGGTCTGGTGCCCGAGCTCCCCGGCACCGGTCCTGCCGCCGCGCAGCACCGCGCCGCCGAGGACGAGCCCGGCACCCAGGCCCGTACCGAGGTGGACGTACGCGAAGGAGTCCGGAGCGTCGGGACGCAGCGCCAGCCCGAGGGCGGCCGCGTTGGTGTCCTTGTCCAGCACGACCGGCAACCCGAGCCGCCGCGCCAACTCCTCGCGCAACGGAAACCCGTCCCATGCGGGGAAACCGGTGACCCGGCCGGGCGTCCCGGTCCGGTGGTCCAACGGGCCGGGCATGGCGACACCGACACCGAGGACGGAGCCGGGGACCGCCCCGCTCCCGGCCGCCGGCGCCACAGTCGCAGCCGCCCCGGCGCCCGCGCAGGCACCTGCACCCACACCCACACCGGCACCGGCACCGGCACCGGCACCGGCACCGGCACCGGCACCCGCACCCGCACCCGCACCCGCACCCGCACCCGCAACGGGACCGGGACCGAGACCGGCCCCCGCACCCGCACCCGCGCCCGCGCCCGCGCCCGCGGCAGCCGTCAGCGCCGCCACCTCCGCCAGCGCGGCGGCGAGGACCGGCTCCGCGCCCGCGCCCAGGTCGAGCGGCACGCGGCGGGCGGCCACCCGGGTGCCCGCCAGGTCGAGGAGGACGGCGGTGAGCTCGTCGCGGTCGAGGTGGAGGCCGACGGCGTACGCGGCCGCCGGCACGAGCCGGAGCACCGTGGCCGGCTTGCCGCCCGTCGAAGCGCGGCGGCCCGCCTCGGCGACGAGGCCCTCGGTCCGCAGCCGCGCGGTGATCTTGCTGACGGCCTGAGGGGTGAGGCCGGTGCGCTCGGCCAGCTGGAGGCGACTGATCCCGCCCTCCCCCGCCGTGCGCAGCAGATCGAGCACCAGCGCCGCGTTGTGGCTGCGCAGTGCCGGCAGGTTCGCTCCGGCCGCGACGCCTCCGTTGTCCCTGTTCACCCACCCATTGTGCCGGTCGCTTGCACTTTGGCAACAGCGTTGCCAAAGTGGTGGGCATGAGCTCCTCCACCTCCCCGCTCCGCGTCGGGCTCGTCGGCTACGGCCTCGCCGGCTCCGTCTTCCACGCCCCGCTGATCGCCGCCTCCCCCGACCTCGTCCTCGACACCGTCTCCACCGGCAACCCCGAGCGCGCCGCGCAGGCCCGCGCCGAACACCCCGGGGTGCGCGTGGCGGCCTCCCCCGAGGAGCTCCTCGCACGCGCCGGCGAGCTCGACCTGGTCGTGGTCGCCTCCCCCAACAAGACCCACGTCCCGGTCGCCACCGCCGCCCTGCGGGCCGGCCTGCCCGTCGTCGTCGACAAGCCGCTCGCCGGGACCGCCGCCGAGGCCCGCGCGCTCGCCGCCCTCGCCGACGAGCGCGGGCTGCTGCTCTCCGTCTTCCAGAACCGCCGCTGGGACAACGACTTCCGCACGCTCCGCGCCCTCATCGCCGAAGGCGCCCTCGGCGAGGTCCAGCGCTTCGAGTCGCGCTTCGAGCGCTGGCGCCCACAGCTCAAGGGCGGCTGGCGCGAGTCCGGCGCCCCCGAGGAGATCGGCGGCCTGCTCTACGACCTCGGCAGCCACGTCGTCGACCAGGCCCTGGTCCTCTTCGGGCCGGCCGTCCGCGTGTACGCCGAGTCCGACGTGCGCCGCCCCGGCGCCGAGGCCGACGACGACACCTTCCTCGCGATCACCCACGCCGGCGGGGTCCGCTCGCACCTCTGGGTGAGCTCCACCGCCGCCCAGCTCGGCCCGCGCTTCCGGGTCCTGGGACAGCGCGCCGGCTTCGTGAAGTACGGACTCGATCCCCAGGAGGCCGCCCTCCGCGAGGGTCTGCGCCCCGAGCCCGGCACCGCCTGGGGCCTCGAACCGGAGGAGCTGTGGGGCCGGCTCGGCTCCGGAGAGTCCCCGCTCACCGGCGGCGGCACCCCGGTCGAAACCCTCCCGGGCGCCTACCCCGCCTACTACGAGGCCGTCGCCGCCGCCCTCCGCGGCACCGGCGAGAACCCGGTGACGGCGTACGAGGCCGCCGCCGCACTCGACGTCCTGGAGGCGGCGAAGAAGTCCGCCCGCGAGGGCGTGGCGGTGACGCTGTGAGCTCCGATACCTCCGTGCCCCCCGGCGGGCCCGCGGCTCCGCCGGCTTCCGTCGAGGAACTGACGGCCCAGGAGGCCCGGCTGCGCCTGCCCCGCTTCACGTACGAGGACGCCTGGACGCTCGGCACGATCCTGGTCGGACTCGCCCGCGAGCGGCGGGCCCCCGTCGCGATCGACGTCCGGCGCGGCGCCCAGCAGCTCTTCCACTGCGCCCTGCCCGGGTCGAGCGCGGACAACGACGCGTGGATCGACCGGAAGCGGCGGGTCGTGGAGCGGTACGGCGTGAGCTCGTTCCTCGTCGGCGCACGCTTCCGCGCCAAGGGCACGACCTTCGAGGATTCCTCGCGCCTCGACCCGGACGCCTTCGCGGCGCACGGCGGTTCGTTCCCGGTCGCGGTCGAGGGCGCGGGGGTCATCGGCTCGGTCACGGTCTCGGGCCTCCCCCAGGCCGAGGACCATGCGCTGGTCGTCCTCGGCCTGGAGCGCCTGCTCGCCTCGTACGAGCAGGAGGCCGACGCGTAGGGGCCGGTCGGCACGGGTCCGGCCGACAGGGGGCCGGCCGTCACGGGTCCGGCCGACACGGGTCCGGCCACTACGGGCCCGGCTCGACCGGCGTCAGCCCGTAGGGACCCGACGGCATCGGTCCGTACGGCCCCTACGGGCTCAGTCCTTGCGGCCCCGACGGCGGGCGACCGCCACGAGGACGCCGCCGGCGGCGGTGAGGGCGAGGGCCAGGGCGGCCATCACGGCCTTGCGGGTGCCGGATCCGGCCCCCGTGTCGGGGAGTTCGGCGCCGCTGGTGCGACCACCGGTGGCGGCGGCAGCGCCGGTGGTGGCGCCGCCCGAGTCCGTACCCCCGCTCGCGCCGGCCCCTTCGGCCGCGCCCCCGTCCGACGCCCCACCTCCAGCCGTCCGGTCTTCAGCGGTTCCGTCTTCGGCGGTCCCGTCTTCGGCCGTTCCGCCTTCGGCCGTTCCGCCTTCGGTGGACGTCCCGTCGAAGGCGTCGTCGCTCGCGGTCACCGGCTTTCCGTCGTCCTGGCCCCCCGTCGGACTCGTGGCCGACAGGGGAGTCGACGTCGGGCCGGTCCCGTCGCCGGGGCACTCGGGCAGGTCGCCGTCGAACGGGTAGTTGTGGAACTCCTGCCCGCCGCCCCCGCCCACCGCCGAGGCGTGGGTGAGCGAACCGCTCGTGTAGAAGCGCCCGTTCATGCCGGACATCGTCACCTCGGTCGTGCTCGCCGGGTCGGCGACGAGCACGCTGCCGTCGAACTGCCCGCGGCCCTCGAAGACCACGTTCGTCGCGTCGGGGAAGTTCCACAGCAGCCGCTCGCGCAGCCCCTCCTGGAGGCCGTTGACGTACGTGTCGACGGTCCGTCGCGCGCCGACGACGTTGACGAGGACGGTCGCGTCCGCCGGGATGCCGGCGAACCTCAGCCGCTGGGACCCGCCCTTCGCCGACTCCAGGTCGAAGTCGACGTCGAAGACCTGGAGCACGGACTTCCCGTCGCCCGTGAACACGGTCTCGTAGCCCCTGTTCACGGCCGTGCCGGTGGCGGTGCGCGGCCCGCCGTCGCCCGGGTGGGCGTAGCAGCGACTGGCCGCGGTGAGTTCCTCCCGCAGGTGCTCGTACGGGGCGGCGGCCTCGGTGTCGGCGGCCGCCTTCGGGCCGACGGCGCCGCTCAGCGTGCCCCCGTACCGCACGGCTCCGCGGACTCCCCGGACCCTGCCCTCCTCGGCGAGCAGGCGCTGACCCGAGGCGACGGTGACGTTCCCGCCGGCGGTCAGGAAGTCGGTGCCGCTGTCGGGCGGGACGCGCGAACCGACGCCCGCGGTGCCGACGTTGTAGTCCTGCGAGGCGTCGGCGCGCTTGTCCACGTCCACGTTCCCGAGGACCACGACCTTGCCCTCGGCCCCGGCGGCCGCCTCGCGCACGAGGAGGTCGCCGCCGACGAAGACGTTGACGTTGTTGTCGCGGCCGGCGACGGAGCTGTTGTTGATCCCCGGGTACGGGGACGGACAGCTGCCCGGCAGACATGGTCCCAGGCCGCCCGGGAGCGGCGCGGCGGAGGCGGCCGCGGCCACGACGACGCTGGTGGCGAGGGCGGCGGTGGCAAGGGCGGCGGCGGTGGCGAGGGCGGCGGCGGTGGCGAGGGAGCCGACGAGCGCGGCGGCCCGGGTGGCCGCCACCCCGACGGTCGGCATCCTGGTGACCGCCCGATGGCGACGATTCATTACATGTGCGCGCATATGCGGCAATATGCAGAACGTCAGTCCGCAAGGCGACGCCCCACGCGCGAGGGCGCATGGGGCGTCGCCCGAACGACTCACGTACGGGATCGGAACGGGTCCCACGGGGGGATCACCTACGGGCGCAGGTCACCTACGGGAGGGATCACCCCTGTGTGGGCTCAGGCGCTCTTGAGCTCCTGGCGCTGCCGGCCGAGGCCCTCGATCTCCAGCTCGACGACGTCGCCGGCGCGCAGGTACGGCTTGGGCTCCGGCTGCCCCATGGCGACGCCCGCCGGAGTACCGGTGTTGATGATGTCGCCGGGGTAGAGCGTCATGAACCGGCTGACGTACCGGACGACCTCCGCGACCTTGAAGATCTGGTCCGACGTGTGGCCGTCCTGCTTCAGCTCGCCGTTGACCCACAGCTTCAGGCCGAGGTCCTGCGGGTCCGGCACCTCGTCGGCGGTGACCAGCCACGGGCCCAGCGGGTTGAAGGTCTCGCAGTTCTTGCCCTTGTCCCAGGTGCCGCCGCGCTCGATCTGGAACTCGCGCTCGGAGACGTCGTGGGCGAGGGCGTAGCCGGCGACGTGAGCGAGGGCTTCCTCGTCGGTCTCCAGGTAGCGGGCGGTGCGGCCGATGACGATCGCGAGCTCGACCTCCCAGTCGGTCTTCACCGAGCCGCGCGGCACGAGCACGGTGTCGTCCGGGCCGACGACGGTGTCGGCGGCCTTGAGGAAGACCACGGGCTCCTCCGGGATCGCCGCTCCGACCTCGGCGGCGTGGCCGTGGTAGTTCAGCCCGATGCACACGACCTTGCCGATGCGGCCGATCGGCGGGCCGATCCGCAGGCCGGCCGGGTCGAGCGCGGGCAGCACGCCCGCGCCGAGCGCGGCCCGTACGCGGTCGAGCGCGGCGCCGTCGGCGAGCAGGGCGCCGTCGATGTCGTCGACCACGGCGGACAGGTCGCGCAGCGTCCCGTCCTCGTCGAGGAGGGCAGGCCGCTCGGCTCCCGCCGGGCCGACACGCAGCAGCTTCATGGTCTTCTCCCTGTGGTCGAGGTGGCCCGGGGAGCGGGCCGTGGTGAACCCCGGCCGATGGAGTGCGGCCATCGGAGGATTGGCCGATCCTCCAAGACAAAAGGTCACTCTGCAAGACCCCGTTCACACCCTGGACCCTTACGCATGGGTAACAAGTCGCGCGTAAGGGACCCGACGGAAGGCGGCGACGGCCGGACCGGCCGGCGTCAGGAGGTCCCGGACCGGCGTCCCGGAGTGGCTGGACCGGCGCCCGGAGGCCCCGGGCCGGCGTCCGGAGGGTGCTGTACCGAGGCGCGGCGCCGGACCGGCGTACGGAGGTGTTGGACGCGGGCCCGGAGGTCCCGGGCCGACGTCCGGAGGGTGCTGGGCGGGCCCGGTTCCGGGCCTGCGTCCGGAGGCGCTGAGGCCTGGGCCAGGACGGGCGGTCAGGGGTCTCAGAGGCTCGGCGCCAGGGCCCCGGCGGCGGGCATGTCGCGATAGAGGAAGGCCCGCTCGACGGCGCTCCAGGTGGTGCTGGTGACGATGTAGAGCGCGGCGGCCAGGGGCACGACGGCGACCGAGATCAGGGTCGCGAAGGAGAGCAGCGGGAGGTAGCGGGCCATGCCGGCGGCGAGCGCGGCGCCCGGCTGACCGGGGTCGGCGGCCGGGGCGGCGGCCTGCTGCCGCTTCGCCCGCACGAAGTTGTACGTGGCCACGGCGGCCACGACCGCGAAGAGCGCGAGGTAGACCAGGCCGGCCGGGCCGAGGACACCTCCGTGCGAGAGGGCGTCGGCGTAGTGGTCGCCCAGAGGTGCGGCGAAGAGGCTGTGCCCGGCCATCCGCCCGCTGGAGAAGAGGTGGAACATCAGGAAGAACGCGGGCGCCTGGAGCAGACTCGGCAGGCAGCCGGCGAACGGCGAGACCTTCTCCTCGGCATGCAGCTCCATCACCGCCTTCTGCAGCCGCTCGGGGTTCTTGGCGTGCTTCTTGCGCAGCTCGGCGAGCTGGGGCGCGAGCCGGGTGCGGGCCTTCTGCCCGCGGGCGGCGGCGCGGGAGAGCGGGTGGATCGCGAGCCGTACGCCCATCGTGAAGAGGACGATCGCGGCGGCCGTGGAGGCGGTGGCGAACAGCGGCTGGAGCAGGTCGGCGAGCTGCTCGACCAGGGAAGCGAAAACGGACATGGGAGCCCTCCGGGGGTCTTGTCGTGCCGGAAAAGAAATGGGGAGGTCGGCAGGACGGAACCGCGTGGAGAACCATGGAGGAGCGCGGGATCCACTGGATCCGTGAGATATCCGCGGGATGCGCGGGATATCCGTCGGATCCGCAGGATCCGCAGGATCCACGGGATCCGCAGCGTCCGGCAGGACCGTGGGTTGCCCACGGATGCCCGTCGCGAACACTGCAGAAGCTGCAGAAGGTGCAGAACCCCGGGAAAGCGCTGATGGTCTCGCTACGCGGCCGTCGGGAGGGAACGGCCGGGCGCTCGCGGCCTGCGACGACCCGACGCGTCGGGGTCGCGTTGGGGCAGGAAGGCGGTACGCCGGGCACGGTCGCGCAGGGCGGTGCGCACGCGGGTGGGCGGTACGGGCAGGGCCGTACGAGCTCCGATCAGGGCGCAGAAGAAGCCGGCCGCGGCGACGGCGAAGGCGGCGGAGAGGCCGGCCCCGCTCGAACCGTCGGAGAGCAGCAGATCGGCGAGGGCGAGGAGGACGAGCAGCGGCGCGAGGACGCGCAGGACCAGGTCCTTGAGCATCTCCTCCTCCTTTCGCAGATCTCGTCCGTTATACACGACGTGATTCGGCCGGGGAGAGTTCCAGCGGTACGAGGAGCCGGCGCGGGGCGAGGAGGGCGCGGCTCACCGGGTCGGCGGGGTCCGGGTCGAGGCCGGCGCCCGGCCGCATCTCGATGTCGGCGGGGGGCACGGGGATCCGGCAGGCGGGGCACTCGCCGTACGGCCCGACCTCGGTGCCGCAGTCGGCGTGGTGGAAGTGGCGCACGGGCACCGCCCCGGGCAGCGCCTCGCGCCCCCAGAGCCCGAGCGAGCGCAGGACCGGCCACAGGGCGATGCCGCGCTCGGTGAGCACGTACTCGTCGCGCGGCGGCGACTGCTGGTAGCGGCGCTTGTCGAGGACCCCGACGTCGACGAGGGCCTGGAGACGGGCGGCGAGGACGGCGCGGGGGGCGCCGAGGTGGACGAGGAAGTCGTTGTAGCGGCGGACGCCGTAGAAGGCGTCGCGCACGACGAGAAGGGTCCAGCGCTCGCCGACGACTTCGAGGGCGCGGGCGATGGAGCACTGCTGGGTCGCGTAGTCCTTGCCGAGGGCCATGGGGACGAGTGTAAGCCCAGTGGGTTCAATGAATGAACCAATGCTGCTACGGTGACGGGCACGCACCAAGGTTCATTCACCGAACCCACCCCGTGAGGACCTGCCATGCCCGAGCCCACCACCGCGCCCCCGGCCCCCGAGGCCCCCGGCCGGGCCATCCGCCGCCCCGCTCCCCACGGCCATGCGCCCCGCCGGGCCCACCCGGACGCTCCGGACCGCCACGCCGACCCGGACCGCCAGGCCCGCAAGGACCACCAGGCCGGCCGGGCCCGCCAGGACCACCAGGCCGGCCGGGCCCGCCAGGACCACGAGGCCGGCCGGGCCCGTGCCGGCGCCACCCTCGCCGTCACCAGCGCCGCCACCGCGCTGACGCTGATGAACTACACGGCCCCGATGCTCACCCTGCCCGCGACGGCCGCCGCCTTCGGCACCGCGCCGTCCGCCCAGGCGTGGCTGCTCAACGGCACCCCGCTCGGCCTGGCCGTCCTGCTCCTCGTGGCGGGCAGCCTCGCCGACGCGCACGGGCGGCGACGCGTCTTCCTCCGCGGCACCCTCGCCCTCGGCCTCACCACCGCCCTCGGCGGCCTCGCGAGCACCACCCTCACCTTCACCCTCGCGCGCATCGCGCAGGGCGCGGCGAGCGCCGCCGTGCTCGCCGCCAGCCTGGGGCTGCTGGCCACCGCGTACCCGACCGGCGCGGCACGGATCCGGGCGACGGGGGTGTGGGGCGCGTTCGTGACCGCGGGCATCGCGCTCGGCCCCCTGCTCGCGGGCACGCTGAGCGGCCTGGCCGACTGGCGGTGGACGTACGAGGTCCTGGCGGCGGGCACCCTGCTCGTGGCCGCGCTCGGCACCCGCGCCCTCGTCGAGTCCCGCGCCCCGCACGAGGGCCGCACGGACATCGCCGGCGCGCTGACCCTCGGTCTGGCCCTGGCCGCGCTGCTCACCGCGCTGACCCTCGGCCGGGACGGCTGGCTGCGCCCCTCCGTGGGCCTGTTGCTGCTCGCCGCGGCGGTGCTGACGGCGGCGTTCGTACGGGTCGAACGACGCAGCCGTACCCCGATGATCGACCTGGCGCTGTTCCGTCGCCCGGCGTTCCGGGCGGCCACGGCGGGGGCGCTCTTCACGGGCCTGGCCGTGATCGGCTTCTTCAGCGTGCTGCCGGCGCTGCTGCAGCGGGGCGCCGGGATGTCACCGCTGGGCACGGCGTGGCTGTTCCTGCTGTGGTCGGGCACGGCGTTCGTGGTGGCCCTGCAGACCCGTCGGCTGGCGGGCCGGCTCCCGGCCCCGTACCAACTGGCCGTCGGCTTCGCACTGTCGACGGCGGGGGTGCTGGCCCTGCTGGGCGCCCTGGAGGGAGGCGGGCACGGACAGGGAACCGCCTGGCTCCGCCTCCTGCCCGGCCTGCTGGTGGCGGGCGCGGGCAGCGGCCTGCTGAACGCGGCGCTGCCGCGCCTGGCCGTGGACTCCGTACCGCAGGACCGCGCGGCGATGGGTTCGGGCGCGAACAACACCGCCCGCTACATCGGCTCCTCGGCGGGCGTGGCCCTCGCCCTGGCACTGGCGACGGCGGGCCCGGACGCGGCGGTCGTGGCGTCGGCGGTGCTGGGCGTCACGGGGGCGACGGTCACCCTCGCGGCCGCGCGGGGCCGGTGACGGACGAGGAGGGCGCCCCGTACGCGCGAGACCTAGGGTCTGACGAGCTCGGCCCAGACGACGAGCCGGTAGCGCGAGGTGAACTCGGGCGTGCAGGTGGTGAGGGTGAGGTAGGCGCCGGGCCGGTCGTAGCCGTAGGACGGGTGGACGAGGGACCGGGGCACGGGCTCGATGACCCCGGTGTCGCGGGCGGAGGTCTGCGGCAGGACGCGGTCGACGCGGTAGGTGAAGGTACCGGCCCGGGTCCGGACGGTGATGCGGTCGCCTTCCTGCAGTCGATTGATGTAGCGGAACGGCTCGCCGTGGGTGTTGCGGTGCCCGGCGAGGGCGAAGTTCCCGGTGCGGCCGGGCTGGGCGGTCCCGGGGTAGTGCCCGACGTAGCCGCGGTCGAGCACGTCGCGCTTGCCGACACCGGCGGCGACGGGGACGCTGAGGCCGAGCCGCGGAATGCGCAGGACGGCGTAGGCGGAGCTGGGGGCGGGCGCCGTCCCTTCCTCGTCGCGCGCGCCACCGGAAGGCGAGCCGTCGGAAGCCGCTTCGCGGGACGGCGTGACGTCAGGGGCCGGCCCGTCGGAGGGCGCCGCACCGGGCGTCCCGGAAGGTGACACGGCGGGAGGTGAGGCGTCCCACTCCCGCTCAAGGGCGTGCACGGACCGCACGGCCTCGGCGCGGGCCTGCTCGTTGGTCCACCACAGCTGGTGGACGACGAGAAGCACCAGCAGAAGACCGCAGGTGACAAGCCCTTCGGCACAGGTGAACAGCGCGCGCCCGACGGGCCCACGTCTCCTCCCCGCCGACCCGCGCGCCTGCACGACAACCGGAATTCGCCCTCGCACGGCGGGCACGATAAGCGCTGCGGCACCAACTCTCCAGGCCCATACCGCAGTACGGTGTTCGACATGCGCCCCGACACGCCTGCCGACCACACCACCGAAGCCGAGCGCCTGCTCCGCACCGCGGGGCAGTACCCGGAGGACCGCGAACCGCTGCTGCTGCGCGCGGCGGCCCACCTGGAACTGGCGGGCGAGCGCGAGAGAGCGACGCCCCTGTACGACGACCTCCTGTCCTCGGACCCGGCGGACCCCCTCCTGATCAGGTCCCTGAAGGCGGCCAACCTGTGGGAGTACGGCCACGAGGCCGAGGCGCGGGCGATCATCGAGGGTGTCCGGCGCGCCCGCCCGCAGGAGCCGGCGCCGTGGGAGATCGTCGCGGAGACGCTGGAGGCGCACGACGAGCTGGAGGACGCGGAGGCGACGTTCACGGAAGCGGCCGGCCTCCTCCTCCCCGCGGACACGGACGACATCTCGTACGCCCTCCAGTCCCTCCTGACCGGCCGCCACCGCGTACGCCGCCTGCTCGCCCTCCCCCACGACGCGCACGACGCCCTGGCGGACCGCCTGCACACGGCGGACGTCCCTCTGGACGAGCTGCACGACCCGAAGCGCCTGTGGGCCCTGGGCTCCTCGGACCCGGCCGAACTGCAGGCCGAGATCACCCGCCTCCGCTCGGAACTCGGTTCCTACCGCACGGCCCTGTCCCGCCCCTTCCCGGTGGCGGTCCTGCACTGGCCGGAACGGGAACTGGACGAGCTCCTGGCGGCGTACCCGGAGCTGGAGGCGGAGTACCCCACGTACCGGGCCCACCTCACCGACATCGAGGCCTCCCTCCGCGAACTCGCCCAGTCCGGCACCCCCAACCTCGGCATCGTCCCGGCCACGGTCCCCTCCTACGAAGCCTTCGCCGCCTCGGAATCCTCCACCCCCGCCAACCCGGACCTCCTCCCCCAGTACGCCACGACCCTCGCTGCCCGGGGGCGCGCCACTGCTTGGCCGCCGGCCCGGGGGGCGGATTGCTGGTGCGGGTCGGGGCGGGCTTACGGGGTGTGCCACGGGGGTGACGGGGACTGAGTCCGCGCGCTGACCGTGCAGGCTTGGCCAAGGATCGCCCGGCAAACCGTTCTGTCCTGGTAGTGGTGCCTGATATCACTGGGTGATCTACGCGGGGAGGGACGACGATGACCGGTCAGCGTGGCGCCGAGCAGCCGATCTCGGGGTTGTACGAGCAGCTGATCACGCTGCGCCTCGAGAACCACCTCAAGGGGATAGAGGCCGGAGGCTGGCACGCCATCGACGCCACCGTGGGACCGGAATCGTCGCCCCACGTCATCTCACGGCACGTAGCCGAGACCACGCGACGCATTCTGGAACGACTTCCGGCAACGGAACGCGTCCACGCGGCCAACCACATTCTCGAATCGATGAGCACCATCGAAGGCGCGAGAGAGTGGGTGGACCTGGTTGCCGAGGGCCCGCGACAACTTCTCGCCATCGCCGAGCAGGAGTCCGCAGACGCATACCAGGTTCGCCCCGCCACGCCGCTCTCCGAAACCGCGCTCATCACCAACTCGCCCGAGGATCCCAGTCTCGGGTTTGAACTGCGCGCGGAGCTTGCCACAGCCGATCGGGTGGACCTGCTGTGCGCCTTCGTGAAGTGGCACGGCCTGCGCGTCATAGAGCAGTCACTTGAAGCGGCTCACGCGCGTGGGGTACCCATCCGCGTGATCACCACCACGTATATCGGCGCAACAGAGCGACGTGCCCTTGATCGACTGGTGCAGAGGTTCGATGCGCAGGTCAAGGTCAACTACGAGCTGCGCTCTACGCGGCTGCATGCCAAGGCATGGTTGTTCCGTCGGAACAGCGGCTACGACACGGCCTTCGTCGGGAGCTCCAATCTGTCGAAGGCCGCACTTCTCGACGGGCTGGAGTGGAATGTCCGCCTGTCTTCCGTCGCCACTCCAGAGGTGATCCGCAAGTTCGAGGCGACATTCGACTCATACTGGAGCGAATCAGCCTTCGAAAGCTACGATCCAGCTCGGGATTCCAGCCGCCTCGACGAAGCGCTTCACGTGGCCAGCCACGGCACGAGCAACGCGCCGGGCGATCGCATCACGCTCTCCGGCCTAGAAGTGCGCCCCCACCCCCACCAGCGCGACATGCTGGAAAGGCTTGAGGTCGAGCGTGAGGTGCACGGGCGGCACCGCAATCTCCTGGTGGCGGCCACGGGAACAGGCAAGACCGTCATGGCCGCGCTCGACTACAAGCGTCTGCGACAGAAGTACCGGCGGGACCTTCGGGTGCTGTTCGTCGCCCACCGTCAGGAGATCCTTCGCCAGTCCCTTCGCACCTACCAGGACGTTCTGGTCGATGCGAACTTCGGCGAGGAACTGCATAGCAGTCTCGTTCCGGCGGACTGGAAGCACGTCTTCGCCAGCGTCCAGTCCCTCAGCGCGGGAACCTTGGACGGGCTCGCGCCTGACCATTTTGACGTCGTCGTCATCGACGAGTTCCACCACGGTGTGTCCCCGACGTACCGGCGGATCATCGATCACTTCAGACCGCTGGAGTTGCTCGGCCTCACAGCCACCCCCGAGCGCATGGACGGGCGCAACGTTCAAGACGAATTCTTCGACGGGCGCATCGCGGCTGAGATGCGTCTCTGGGAAGCCCTCGAGAACGACTTGCTGAGCCCCTTCCACTACTTCGGCATCACGGACAACACCGACATGAGCTCCATCGCTTGGAAGCGTGGAGCCTATGATTCATCCGCCCTCAGCAACCTGTTTACCGGCAACGAAGCTCGCGCCCGTCTCGTGGTCCAAGCCGTCAAAGACAAGGTCAGCGACCCTGGTTCGATGCGCGCTCTCGGCTTCTGCGTCTCCGTGGCCCACGCACGGTTCATGGCGGAGTTCTTCCAGAAGGCAGGCCTACGAGCCGTCGCGCTGTCCGGCGAGACACCCCGGGACGAGCGAAAGGCAGCCCTGAACGCCCTGCGGTCAGGGGAACTCCAAGCGATCTTCTCGGTCGATCTCTTCAACGAGGGACTGGACATCCCTGACGTTGACACCCTTCTGTTGCTGCGCCCGACGTCAAGTGCCACCGTCTTCCTGCAGCAGTTGGGGCGGGGACTCCGGCGCAGTGAAAGCAAGGCGGTGCTCACCGTCCTCGACTTCATTGGCCAGCACCGCAAGGAGTTCCGCTTCGAGGAGCAGTTCCGGGCCCTGACGAACCTCACACGCAACAGGCTGCTCTCCAACATCGAGCGGGACTTTCCCCAACTGCCCTCCGGATGTCAGATCGTCCTTGAGGCAAAGGCCAAGGACCTGATCATCAACAACATCCGCAGCCAGATCAGCGTCAACGTCGCTCAACTGGCTCGCGAGGTGGCGCAGTACGGCGAGACGCAGCTCTCCGCGTACCTCCGAGAGAGCGGTCGGGAGCTCAAGGAGATCTACCGCGGCAACGGAAACTCGTGGAGCGGACTTCTGCGGCGAGCCAAGTTGCTTCCCGCCACAGGCCCGGAAGGCGAGGATGCGCTTCTGAAGCGAGTGCCCGCCTTCGTCCACATCGATGACCCCCAGCGTGTGGCGATCTACACGAGCATCCTCGAGGACGACGCCCCTACCTACAGCGAACTCAACGAGCGCGAGCGCGCTTACGCCCGCATGTTCTACTTCTCCCTCTGGCCGCTGGGCGGACACGCGGCCTACCAGGACGGGTTCGACCTTCTCGCCCAACAGCACGCCTTCCGGAGCGAACTCCGGCAGGTCCTGGCGAGCGCCCTCGACCGCACCGACCACGTACCCATCCCCCTCCTTGGCCCTCTTGCCGACCTCCCTCTCACGGTTCACGCTTCGTACAGCCGTGAAGAGATCCTGCCGGCCCTGGGGCAGTCCTCCATAGGTGGCTTCGTGCCGGGACACTTCCGCGAGGGAGTGAAGTGGTGTGAGGACATCCAAACGGATGCCCTGCTCATCACTCTGGAGAAGGACGAGAAGGACTTCTCTCCGCAGACGCGCTATCGCGACTACGCGTTGAACGACACCCTCTTTCACTGGGAGTCGCAGAACCAGACGTCAGAGACATCCCCGACAGGTGTCCGTTACCAGACCCACAAGGCGAACGGCTCCCATGTCCTCGTCTTCGTCCGCCGCTACAAGAAGACCGACATCGGCGGCCCGCAGCCCTGGATGCTCCTAGGCCCGGCCGAGTACGTCGAGCACAGGGGCAGCAAGCCCATGGGAATCACATGGAAGCTGCGACACGACATCCCGGCTGACGTCTGGACCTACTCGACCATCACAGCAAGCTAACCCAGACGATCCGCCGGGATCGGCTTGGTACCCCGAACCGAGAGCAACAGTCCAGGCCACCTCAGCCACTGACCAAGACCCGCCCCACCGGCCGGTCACCCGCCTGCGGCGGGAATGGCTACCCGGTCTCCCCGCGCGGCACCGCCCCGGCCGCCCTCCGAGTGCGAAAGGGCCCGCGGAGCCGCCGGGTCAAGGGTGGGCGGAGCCCATCGCGCAGCGACGCGACCGAAGGGAGCGCCCTTGACGCGGTGGTGGAGGGGGCCACACTCGGGAAGAGGGCGGCCGCGCGCTGCGCGCCGTAGGTCGTTCACCGGGACGAACTCGCCCCCTGAGGTGGAGGGCCACCAGGACGCCCGCCCCGAACAGCCGCTCGTTAGGCTCGACGCAGACCGTTTCCGCGAGAAAGGCACCGTCATGCCCCGTATCCCCTCCCCCGCCCTCGCCGCCGTCGGGCTCGTCGGCGGGTACGCCGTTGCCCGGTGGACCAAGAAGCGGCCGCTGGGTGGGGCCGTGCTGGCGGTGGCCGGTGGCGTGGCGGCGCGGGAGTGGCAGCAGGTGGGTGGGGCGAAGGTGGCCGCCGGGCTGGGTGCCGCCTATGTGGCCGCTTTCGCCGGGTCCCACCCCCTGGCGAAGAAGATCGGGGCCTGGCCCGCCGTGTTCTCCGTGGCCGGGGCCATGGCCGCCACCTCCTGGGCCGTCACGCGCAAGGCCGGCTGAGACCGCAGCCCTGCTGAGCCGCCGGGGCCTCGTACGCCGTCACGCGCAAGGCCGGCTGAGACCGCAGCCCTTCTCGTGATCGGGGCCGCGTACGCCCGACGCGCAAGGTCGGCTGAAGGCTCCGTTCCTCCGGCCGAGGGCCGACGGCTCCCCAGCCGGCGTCGGCGGCTCGTGCCCCCGGAAGGCGGCTCGTGCCCCCGGAAAGGTGGGCCGCGCCCCCGGCCAGGCGTCGGCGGCTCGCGCCCCAGCCGGCGTCGGCGGCTCGTGCCCCCGGAAGGCGGCTCGTGCCCCCGGCCAGTGTCGGGGCCCCGCGCCCCCGGAAGGCGGGCCCTGCCCCGTGGCGCCTCCTGAGGGCTCAACCGCCCAGCGCGTGGCTCACCGTGTAGATCAGGAGGCCGGCCAGGGCGCCGACCACCGTGCCGTTGATGCGGATGAACTGGAGGTCGCGGCCGATGTTGGCCTCGATCTTCTTGGAGGTCTGGGTGGCGTCCCAGCCGGCGACCGTGTCCGTGATCAGGGACGTGATCTCCGTGCGGTAGGTGGTGACCACGTACGCCGCCGCGTCTTCCGCCCAGCCTTCGACCTTGGACTGGAGGCGGGTGTCCGAGGACAGGCGCTGGCCCAGGGAGATCAGGGAGGCGCGGGCGCGGCGGCGGAGTTGGCTGCGGTCGTCCTCGGCGGCGGCCAGGAGCAGGGCGCGCACCGACGACCAGGCCGAGGCGATGACCTCCTGGACCTCCGGGCGGGCCAGGATCTCGGACTTGAGGCGTTCCACGCGGACCCGGGTGTCGGTGTCGGCCTGGAGGTCGGCCGCGAAGTCGGTCAGGAAGCGGTCGATCGAGGCGCGCGCCGGGTGGGCCGGCATGTCGCGCATCTCCGTCACGAAGCGGAGCAGCTCCCGGTAGACGCGGTCGCCCACCTTGCGGTCCACGAAGCGCGGGGTCCAGCCCGGGGCGCCGCCCTCGATCGCCTCCATCACCGAGTCCCGGTGCGTCACGAGCCAGTCGTGGCCCCGCGCGCAGATCAGGTCCACCGCCCGGTGGTGGGCGCCGTCGGCCACGATCTTGCCCAGGGTCTTGCCCAGGGCCGGGCCGACCTCCGCCGACTCCGCCCTGCGCGTGATCGCCTCCCCCACCACCGCCTGCACGTCGGAGTCCCGTAGGACCGTCAGGGCGCCGCGCAGGGCCGCGGCCAGTTCCGAGGTGACGCGGTCCGCGTGGGCCGGGTCGGCCAGCCACGTGCCCAGGCGGCGCGCGATGGCGAAGCCGCGCAAGCGCCCCCGCACGACGTCCGCGGAGAGGAAGTTCTCGCCCACGAAGGAGCCGAGCGAGGCGCCCAGCTGGTCCTTCTTCGTCGGGATGATCGCCGTGTGCGGGATGGGCAGGCCCAGCGGGCGGCGGAACAGCGCCGTCACCGCGAACCAGTCGGCCAGGGCGCCGACCATGCCGGCCTCGGCCGCGGCCGCCACATAGCCCGCCCAGGCGCCCGCGTCCGAGGACTTCGCCCACGTGGCCAGGGCGTAGATCGCCGCGACCAGCGCCAGCAGGCCCGTGGCAAGGGCCTTCATGCGCCGGACGCCTCGGCTCTTCTCCTCGTCCGCCGCCGTGTACGTGAAGCTGACCATCACCTCACCTCCCTACCTCAGGGACTCCTGGGCCGCATCCGGAGTTCCCCCGTACATCTTCGCGATCACCGCCTCGATGTCCGGCTCCCGCACCGAGAGGTCCACCAGCGGGTACGCCGCCGCCACCGCCGCGACCACCGGGGCCGCCGAGGAAGAAGTGGGCAGGGCCAGCCACTGCCGGGGGCCCTCCGCGCGGACGAAGCGCGCACCGGGTACGTCGATCGGGGGCGTCTCGCGGTCCAGGTCGACCACCAGCAGACGCTCGCTCTCGCCGATCGCGTGGAGTCCGGCCAGTTCCCCGTCGTACATCAGGCGCCCGTGGTCGATGACCATCACCCGTCTGCACAGCTGCTCGATGTCGGTCAGGTCGTGGGTCGTCAGCAGGACGGTCGTGCCGCGCGTGGCGTTCAGCTCCCTCAGGAACTCGCGCACCTTCGCCTTCGACACCACGTCCAGGCCGATCGTCGGCTCGTCGAGGTACAGCACCTCGGGGTCGTGCAGCAGCGCCGCCGCGATGTCGCCGCGCATCCGCTGGCCGAGCGACAGCTGCCGTACGGGGACGTCGAGGAGGTCGCCCAGCTCCAGGAGGTCCACGCAGCGGGCCAGGTTCTCCCGGAACCGGGCGTCCGGGATCCGGTACATGCGGTGGACGAGCGCGTACGAGTCCCGCAGCGGAAGGTCCCACCACAGGGTCGTGCGCTGCCCGAAGACCACCCCGATCCGCTCGGCCAGCCGCGTCCGCTCCCGCGACGGGTCGATGCCGGCCACCCGCAGCCGCCCGCCGCTCGGGGTGAGGATGCCCGTGAGCATCTTGATGGTCGTGGACTTCCCGGCTCCGTTCGGGCCGATGTAGCCGACCATCTCCCCCTTCTCCACCGTGAAGGAGATGCCGTCGACCGCCCTGACCTCCCGCTTCTCGCGGCGCAGCACCCCCGCCCGCTTCCTGATCGTGAAGGTCTTCTGCAGGGCTTCCAGTTCGATGAAGGGCATCGGGTCTCTCCTCAGCTTCCGGTCGATCTGTACGCGCGCAGGCCCGTCCGCCACGCCCGTCCCGCCACCGCGCAGCACCCGAGCGCCACCACCGGCGACGCGAACGCCGCCCACCCCGGCACCCCGGCCGGCGCCGGCCGCCCCAGGACGTACAGGGCCGGCAGCCAGTTCACGAAGGCGAGCGGTACGACGTACACGACGCCCCGCACCAGGTCCTGCGCGAAGATCGTCGGCGGGTACTGGAGCAGGGTGTTGCCGCCGTACGTGAAGGAGTTCGTGACCTCCGCCGCGTCCTGCAGCCAGAACAGGGCCGACGCCCCCACCACCATCACCGCCGCGAAGATCAGCGCGCCGCTCAGCAGCATCACCGGCACCAGCAGCACCTTCAGCGGCGTCCAGGCCACGTCGTCGAGCAGGACCAGGCCCCAGATCAGGACCAGCAGCCCCTGCGTCACCCGCCCCAGTCTGCGCAGCGCGAAGCGGTCCGCCGCGACCTGCGCCAGGACCGGCGCCGGCCGCAGCAGGAACGTGTCGAGGGAGCCGTCCCGCACCCGCTTGCCCATCCTCGGCAGCGAGCCCATCACCAGGTCCGCGAGGCCGAAGGACGTGCTCGTCGTGCCGTACAGGAAGGCGACCTCGGCGAAGGAGAAGCCGCCGAGACCGTCGACCTGACCGAACATCAGGAGGATGACGACGAAGTCGAAGAAGGTGACCGTGAAGGAGGAGAGGAGGGTCAGGGCGAAGGACGACCGGTACGTCATCGTCGAACGGATCCACATCGCCGCGATCATCCGGTACGTACGCCACGACTCGGCCACTCCCGAAGCCGCGCCCGCGCCCAGGCCCGCACGCGAATCCGCACTCGGATCCGCACCCGAATCCGGGCCCGGGCCCGCGCCCCGGCCCGTACCCGGCTCCGCGCCCCGGCCCGCGCTCTGCCCCGCGCCCCGGCGCGGGCCCGCGCCCGCCCGGGCGCCCGCGTCCGCCCGGGCACCCAACGACCGCCGCTTCTCACCCACCCTGCACCACCACCTTCCGCGTCGCCGCCGCCTGCGCCGCCCGCCCCGCCGCCAGCAGCGCCACCGCCCAGCCGCCCTGGAAGGCGTACGCCCGCACCAGGCCCCAGCCCTCGTACCGCTCCAGGTAGACGTCCGCCGGCACCTGGAGCATCGAGGCCCAGGGCAGTGTGCGGGCCACCTCGCCCAGGGCGCCCGGGAAGACGCCGAGCGGGAGCAGCATGCCGGAGAAGAACAGGCCGCCGAGCCAGGCGACCTGGACCACGCCCTGCCCGTCGAGCAGCCAGAACGCGCTCATCGCCACCAGGTACCAGATGGCGAAGCTGACGATGGAGCCGAGTGTCACGGCGAGCAGGAAGGCGGGCCAGGTCCAGGGGCTCGACGGCAGGGTGAGGTCGAAGACGAGGGCGCCGAAGGCCATGGGGAGGACGCCGCGGCCGAGGAGCTGGTAGGCGGAGCGGCCCAGGTTGGCGGAGAACCACCAGGTCTGGAGGTCGGCGGGGCGGTAGAGGTCGACCGCGATGTCGCCCGTGCGGATCCGCTCGATCAGCTCGTCCTCGAAGCCGCCGCCCATGAGCCCGCAGACGGTGATGAGGGCCTGGCCGATCCAGACGTAGGCCAGCGCGTCACCCATGTCGTATCCGCCGAGCGAGGGACGGGCGTTCCAGAGGGCGATATAGGTGTACGACAGGATGAAGCCGAAGACCGTGTTGGTGAACACCCCTGCCGCCGTGGCCACCCGATAGGTGGCATGGCGCCGGAATCCACCCGCGGCCACGGTGACGTAGAGCCGCAGCATGCCCCCGTCTCCTCCCTTTCGGCACCGATCGGCGCCTTCCGCGCCAAAGCGCCCGACCTTAGTGGGATTTCCCGTGTCGTCGCGAGCGGATTTCCGGCCTCGCGGGCCCTCGCGGGGGCAGGATGTGCTGTTATGTCCTCTTCTTCTGGTATGCCCTCAGATGCGGCGAACGAGGTCCTGCCACCCGATCAGGATCCCGATCACGACCCCCGTCGCGATCCCGATCACCGTCCCCATCGTGATCCCCATCGCGATACCGGTCGCGATGCACTTCGCGATGCCCGCCGCGATCCCGGTCGCGATCCCCGTCGCGATCCCCGTCGCGCCGCAATGCGCGATCCCCGTCGCGATTCCGGTCGTGACACCCATCGCGACCCCGATCGCGCCTGGGACCCCAGGGACCCCACCGTCCCCACCCCACCGCCGAAACGTCCCGCCCGCCACGACGGACGCCGTACCGGCCGCCGCCCCCGCAGCCGCCCGCGCCGCATCCTCCGGCGGCTCCTCGGCCTCGCCGCGCTCGGCGCCCTGCTGCTGCTCGGCGGCCTCGTCGCCGGCTACCTCCTCGTGGACATCCCCGCCGCCAACGCCACCGCGGTCGCCCAGTCCAACCTGTTCCTCTACCGCGACGGCACCCAGCTGGCCCGCGACGGCGAGGTCGACCGGGAGAACGTGAGCCTGGAGCGGATCCCCACCGCCGTCCAGCACGCCGTCCTCGCCGCCGAGGACCGCGACTTCCACACCTCGCAGGCCGTCGACCCCCGCGCGATGGTCCGCGCCACCTGGAACACCCTCACCGGCAAGGGCCGCCAGTCCGGCTCCACCATCACCCAGCAGTACGTGAAGAACTACTACCTGGGCCAGGAGCAGACCCTCACCCGCAAGGCGAAGGAGTTCTTCATCGCGCTCAAACTGGGCCGCGAGAAGACCAAGGACGAGATCCTGGAGGGCTACCTCAACACCAGCTACTTCGGCCGCAACGCCTACGGCGTCCAGGCCGCCGCCCGCGCCTACTACGGCAAGGACGCCAAGGACCTCGACGCCGCCGAGGGCGCCTACCTCGCCTCCCTCCTCAACTCCCCCAACGCCTACGACGTCGCCACCCACCCCGAGAACCGGGACCGGGCCCTCGCCCGCTGGCGCTACGTCCTCGACGGCATGGTCAAGGAGGGCTGGCTCTCCCCCGCCGCCCGCGCCGCCGCCGTCTTCCCCGCGCCGCAGCCGATGCACGCCTCCGCCGGGCTCTCCGGCCAGCGCGGCTACCTCGTGCAGGCCGTCGAGCAGTACCTGACCGAACAGGGCATCGTCGACGAGAAGACCCTGGCCGCCGGCGGCTTCCGGATCACCACGACCCTGGAGCGCGCCAAGCAGGACGCCTTCGTGAAGGCCGTGGAGGAGCACGTCACCTCGAAGCTCGACCCGCACCGCAACCCCGCCGACCGCTGGGTACGGGTCGGCGGCGCGGCCGTCGAACCGGGCAGCGGCAAGGTCGTCGCGCTCTACGGCGGCATCGACTACACCCGCCAGTTCGTCAACAACGCGACCCGCCGCGACTACCAGGTCGGCTCCACCTTCAAGCCCTTCGTCCTCGCCGCAGCCCTCCAGCACGGCTCCCAGACCCAGGAGGGCGAGCGGATCACCCCCAACACCTACTACGACGGGAACAACCGGCGCCCCGTACAGGGCTGGAGCGGCGCGCCCTACGACCCGGCCAACGAGGACGACACCAGCTACGGCGACCTCACCGTGCGGTCCGCCACCGACTACTCGGTGAACGCCGTGTACGCCCAGATGGCCGTGGACGTCGGCCCGGCCCGGGTGCGCGACACCGCCGTCGCGCTCGGCCTGCCGCGCCGGACCCCCGACCTCACCGCCTCGCCCTCCATCGCACTCGGCCCGGCCACCGCGAGCGTCCTGGACCTCGCGCAGGCCTACGCGACGCTCGCCAACCACGGCGGGCACGGCGCGTACACGCTGGTCGAGAAGCTCGTCAGGGACGGCGAGGAGTTCGCGCTGCCGGGCACCGACGGCCGCCAGGCCATCGGGCGCGAGGCCGCCGACACCACGACCTCCGTGCTCAGGAGCGTGGTCGAGGGCGGCACCGGCACGGCGGCGCTCGCGGCCGGGCGGCCCGCCGTGGGCAAGACGGGCACGGCGGAGGACGACAAGGCGGCCTGGTTCGCCGGCTACACCCCCGAACTCGCCACCGTGGTCGCCATGATGGGCCAGGACCCCGACACGGGCCGGCAGCTGTCGCTGTACGGGGCGCTCGGGCTGCCCCGGATCAACGGAGGCGGGGCGCCGGCGCAGATCTGGGCGCAGTTCACCCGCGACGCGCTGGCGGGGGTGCCGGCGAAGGACTTCGACCTCCGGCTGATGGAGGGCGCGGAGGAGCCTCCCCTGGAACCGCCGGCACCCGACTTCCCGGAGGCGGTCGAGGGGTACGAGGGCCCCGGCGCGAACCGCCGGCCCCACCGCCCCCGCCCGTCGACCCCGAAGGCGACGGCACGTGAGGAGGCGGCACGGGACCAGGCGAGCCGGGACCAGGGCGGCGTACGGGACCAGGCGGGGCCGGAGGCCGGGCCGCCGGAGGTTCGGGGGCCGGAGCCGGCCCAGGAGCTCGTACGCCTCCCGGAAGCGGGCCCCGAAGCGGGCCCGGTGACGGTCCCGACCACGGCGGACGAAGCCCTGCGGCCGGACCGGCCCGCACAGGCCCCGCCCCCGGCGGGCACGCCGGTCAGTGGCCCGACGTCGCCTTGAGGCCGACCACCGCCACCAGCAGCAGACAGACGAAGAAGATCCGGGCGGCGGTCGCCGGTTCACCGAGGACCACCATGCCGAGCACCGCCGCCCCGGCCGCGCCGATACCCACCCAGACGCCGTAGGCGGTACCGATCGGCAGGGTCTTGGCGGCCTGCGAGAGCAGCAGCATCGAGGCGACGATCCCGGCCGCGGTGAAGACGCTGGGCCAGAGACGGGTGAAGCCCTCGGTGTACTTCATGCCGATCGACCAGCCGACCTCCAGCAGACCGGCGACGACGAGAAGAACCCAGGCCATGACGACAACACCTCCGCGAGACGGATCAACAGGGGTGCGTCGTCTTGTCGTGGAACCCGGTACGGCGCGTCTCGTCGGGTGCTGCCGATTTTAGCAAAGAACGGGCAAAGGGCCTGGTGACACCGGCCACCAGGCCCTTCCCCGGCCAGTCCTACAGATAGAGCCCGGTCGAGTCGGTCGCACCCTGGAAACGGTCCGCGGCGACCGCGTGCAGGTCGCGCTCGCGCATCAGGACGTACGCCACGCCCCGCACCTCGACCTCGGCCCGGTCCTCGGGGTCGTACAGGACCCGGTCCCCGATCTCGACCGTACGGACGTTCTGCCCGACGGCGACGACCTCGGCCCAGGCAAGACGGCGACCGACGGCCGCGGTCGCCGGAATCAGGATGCCGCCGCCCGAGCGCCGCTCCCCCTCGGGAGAGTCGGTCCGGACCAGGACCCGGTCGTGGAGCATCCGGATGGGCAGCTTGTCGTGCGTGTTCTCGCTCACGGTCCGAACCTACCTGCCCGGGCGTGTCGTCCGTACCCGGGACGGGCCAGGAGGGGGCCGGGAGGCGTCACCCCTTGCCCCTCCGGGAGGACGCGGCGATCAGCCCGACCACGGCGACGGCGACGAGGGCCACCGGCACCACGCGCTCCAGGCGCGGCGCGCCGTCCTCGTCCGTGAACCGGGCCTTCACGTCCGAGACGAGACGGTTCACCGCGACGAACGCCCGCCCGGCGGTGTGGTCGACCTGGGCGGCCACCTTCGCCTTGGCGTCACCGATGATCGTCTTCGGGTGCACCCTGATGCCGATCTCGTCGAGTGTGACGGCGAGCTGCTCGCGCCGGCGGACGATGTCCGCCTCGATCTGCGCAGGGGTCCTGGCGTCCGACACCGCGCTGCCTCCGTAGTCGTGTTCCGGTCGTTGTGGACAGTCTGTCAGCTCATGCCTGCGAGGGTTGGCACAGACCCCCATTAGGCTGGGTCGGCGTACGCGTACGACCTCCGAGGAGAGCCATGAGCGAGCGACTGCAGCCCGGCGACACCGCCCCCGCCTTCACCCTTCCCGACGCGGACGGCAACGAGGTCTCCCTCGCGGACCACAAGGGCCGCAAGGTCATCGTCTACTTCTACCCGGCCGCCCTCACCCCCGGCTGCACGAAGCAGGCCTGCGACTTCACGGACAACCTCGACCTGCTGGCCGGCGCCGGCTACGACGTCATCGGCGTGTCGCCGGACAAGCCGGAGAAGCTCGCGAAGTTCCGCGAGAAGGAGCACCTCAAGGTCACGCTGGTCGGCGACCCGGACAAGACGGTCCTGGAGGCGTACGGCGCCTTCGGCGAGAAGAAGCTCTACGGCAAGACGGTGACGGGCGTGATCCGCTCGACCGTCGTCGTCGACGAGGAGGGCAAGGTCGAACGCGCCCTCTACAACGTGAAGGCCACCGGCCACGTCGCCAAGATCATCAAGGACCTGGGGATCTGACCCGGCCCCCTCCGCGCCCGACGGCCCGCACGGCTTCCCCGACCGGAAGCGGCGCGGGCCGTTCCGCATCCCGTACGCGATACGACGTGACCGTCCGATATGCGGTTCGTTAGCCCGTACGAGAGGGGAAGGAGGGCTCGATCGGTGGGGACGAGCGCGTACACGAAGGAACGCCTGGAGGCGGCGGCCCGCGGGGCGCGGACGCTGTCGGAGGCGCTGGCGCGGCTGGGGGTGGATCCGCGGAGCCCGACACGGCGGTACGTGGCGGGGCGGATGCGGAGGCTGGGGGTCGACACCTCGCACTTCGAGCGGGAGGGGGTGCGGTGGACGCGGGAGGCCCTGACGGAGGCGGTGGCCGCCTCCACGAACATGGCGGACGTCCTGCGACGGCTGGGCGTCGAGCTCGTCGGCGGGCAGCACACGCACATCAGCCGTCGGATCAGGGCGCTGGGCATCGACACCTCGCACTTCACCACCTCGGGCTGGACCGAGCGGATGAGGTACAACCAGCGGCGCCGGACGCCGGAGGAGATCCTCGTCGAGAACACGGCGGCCCACCCGCAGCGTGCCCGGAGCAGTCGGCTCAAGAGCGCGATGCTCGAGGTCGGCGTCGAGGACCGGTGCGCGCGGTGCGGGATCGAAGCGGTGTGGCTGGGTGTGCCACTGCCGCTGGAGGTCGACCATGTCGACGGCGACTGGCGGAACAACCGGATCGGGAATCTGCGACTGCTCTGCCCCAACTGCCACTCGACGACGGACTCCTACCGCGGGCGTGGCAGGGGGCGCGCCCGATGACGAGCGGCACGCCGTACACGCGCGAGCGGCTGGCCGAGGCGGCGGCGCGGTGCTCCGACATCGGCGAGACCATGGCTTTCCTCGGAGCGGAGCCGTACAGCGCCCTCCCGCGCTACCTCATGAGGCGGTTCGCCCATTTCGGCATCGACGTCTCGCACTTTCCGCCCTTCGGCAGAGGCGTCCGACCGAGCCCTCGCCGGCTGCGGGAGGCGGTCTCCGAATCGCTCTCCTTCAGGGAGGCGCTGCGCCGTCTGGGCCGGGCGGACAACGAGACGCAACGCGCGAACCTCCGTCGATGGATCGCGGATGACGGCCTGTCGACAGCGCACTTCCTGGGGCAGGCCCACCAGCGCGGGAAGCCGAGTCCGACGGCCCAGCGCCCTGAAGACGTGCTCGTACGGCACGACAGCGGGCGCCGGACGCCCACCAAGCGGCTGCGCCGCGCGCTGCACGCGGTCGGCGTACCCGAGCAGTGCTCCCGTTGTGGGGTCGGTCCCGAGTGGCTCGGCGAGCCGATGACGCTGGAGGTCGACCACGTCAACGGGGACCCGGGCGACGACCGACGCGAGAATCTGCGACTGCTCTGCCCCAACTGCCATGCAACCACCGCCACCTGGTGCCGGGGCGGCAGCCGGTACGATGGCAGGCGATTGAGCGGCGGTGGCGCAACGGCTGACGCAGCAGACTTAGGATCTGTGGCCTTTGATCGGGCTTGAGGGTTCGAATCCCTTCCGCCGCACGGCAAACGGCCTGCGAATCGAAGCATCGATCGCAGGCCGTTCACATACGAGCCCTCAGCCCAGCAGCTCCCTGACCACCGGCACCAGTGCCCGGAACGCCTTCCCCCGGTGGCTGATCGCGTTCTTCTCGGCCGGCGTGAGCTCCGCGCACGTGACCTCGTAGCCCTCCGGCTGGAGGATGGGGTCGTAGCCGAAGCCGTTGGTGCCGACGGGCTCGTGGCGGAGGACGCCCGGCATGCGGCCTTCCACCACGCGCTCCGTGCCGTCGGGCAGGGCGAGCGCGGCGGCGCAGGCGAAGTGGGCGGCGCGATGCGGGGCGGCGATGTCGGAGAGTTGGGCCAGCAGCAGGTTCAGGTTGGCCTTGTCGTCGCCGTGGGTTCCGGCCCAGCGGGCGGAGAAGATGCCGGGGGCGCCGCCGAGGACGTCGACACAGAGGCCGGAGTCGTCGGCGACGGCGGGCAGGCCGGTGGCCTGGGCCAGGGCGTGGGCCTTGAGCAGGGCGTTCTCGGCGAAGGTGACGCCGGTTTCCTTGACGTCGGGGATGTCGGGGTACGCGTCCGCGCCGACGAGTTCGAGGTCGAGGCCTGCGTCGGCGAGGATCGCGTGGAGTTCGGTGATCTTGCCCGCGTTGCGGGTGGCGAGGATCAGACGGGTCATGCCCCGATTATCCGAGCCTCCGCCGGCAGGCTGGTACGCCTGTCCCGGGGTGCCTGTCCGGCGGATCGGACCGGGGAGGTCCTAGCCGGGGGTGCAGACCTTGCCGACCTCGGTGGCCGCGTTGGTGATCGGCGTGATGTCGGGCGTGGTGTCGCCGTTCTTCACGGCCTCGCGGACGGAGTCGACGCCCTTGTTGAGGTCGTCGACGGCCTTGGACAGGTCGGCGTTGTCCGTCGTGTTCTTGAGGTTGCCCAGCTCGGTGTCGATGCTGTTGAGGGCCTCTTCGATCTGGGTCGGGTCGTTGGAGGCGTTGGAGACGGCCTGCGAGAGCTTGTCGACCGAGGTGGCGATGGCGTCGGCGGTCTTGACGCAGTCCATGGCCTTGTCGAGCGCCCCGCAGCCGGTCAGGCCGGTGACTGCGACGGCGGCCGTGGCGACGGCGAGGGCTATGGTGCGGCGGCGCTTCACGTTCGGGTCCTCCCCCTACGTACGTACAGACGTGGACGGGGCGCACGGTTCGACCCGTGCGCCCGTAAGCGTAGAGACGCGGTGGCGTCCTACAGAGTTCCTTCGAGGGCCTTGCGCTGGATCTCGGCGAGCTCGGCGCAGCCGCCGGAGGCGAGGTCGAGGAGGGCGTTGAGTTCCTTGCGGTCGAAGGGCTCGGCCTCGGCGGTGCCCTGGACCTCGACGAAGCGGCCGTCGCCGGTGCAGACGACGTTCATGTCGGTCTCGGCGCGTACGTCCTCCTCGTAGCAGAGGTCGAGGAGGGGGGTGCCGTCGACGATGCCGACGGAGACGGCGGCGACGGTGCCGGTGAGCGGCTTGCGGCCGGCTTTGACGAGCTTCTTGGCCTGGGCCCAGGCGACGGCGTCGGCGAGGGCGACGTAGGCGCCGGTGATGGCGGCGGTGCGGGTGCCGCCGTCGGCCTGGAGGACGTCGCAGTCGAGGACGATGGTGTTCTCGCCGAGTGCCTTGTAGTCGATGACGGCGCGGAGGGAGCGGCCGATGAGGCGGGAGATCTCGTGGGTGCGGCCGCCGATCTTGCCGCGGACGGATTCGCGGTCGCCGCGGGTGTTGGTGGAGCGGGGGAGCATGGAGTACTCGCCGGTGACCCAGCCTTCGCCGCTGCCCTTGCGCCAGCGCGGGACGCCTTCGGTGACGGAGGCGGTGCAGAAGACCTTGGTGTCGCCGAAGGAGATGAGGACGGAGCCCTCGGCGTGCTTGCTCCATCCGCGTTCGATGGTGACGGGGCGGAGCTGTTCGGGGGTACGGCCGTCGATTCGAGACATGGCACGAGCGTAGCCCCATGACGGAGGGGCCCGTTCCCCTGCCGGAACGGGCCCCTCGTCGGCTGGTGTCAGCTGCTCACATCATGTCTTCGATCTCGGCGGCGATGGGGTCGGCGTCGGTGCCGATGACGACCTGGATCGCGGTGCCCATCTTGACGACGCCGTGGGCGCCGGCGGCCTTCAGCGCGGCCTCGTCGACGAGGGCGGGGTCGTTGACCTCGGTGCGGAGGCGGGTGATGCAGCCCTCGACCTCTTCGATGTTGTCGATGCCGCCGAGCCCGGCGACGATCTTCTCAGCCTTGCTGGCCATGTGTTTCTCCCTGTCCGTTCCGTCCGAAGACGCGTGAAGAACGTGAGTCTCGGCGCACCGGTGGTCCGCTTTGTCACGTTAGCCCACGGTTGGCCCAACCTCGCGAGCGCATGCCGCCGTTCTGTCGAATGATGACGATCACCGGCGGCCTGTCCCGAGCGGCCTCCGGGAGCCTATCGCAACTGGTCTACACCAGTATGCATCCGCAGCCCCCAGGGAGGACGCCGATGAGTAGCGCGAATGCGGCCGCCACGTCGTGGAGACCGACGTGGGGCGGCTTCTTCCAGGGGCTGCAGAAGATGGGGCGCAGCCTCCAGCTGCCCATCGCCGTCCTTCCCGCCGCCGGCATCATCGGCCGGCTCGGTCAGCCGGACGTGTTCGGCGCCGACGGGCTGGGGTGGGACACCGTCGCGAAGGTGATGGCGGCCGCGGGCGGTGCGCTGCTCGACGGCAGCCTCGGCCTGCCGCTGTTGTTCTGCATCGGCGTGTCGATCGGCATGGCGAAGAAGGCGGACGGCTCGACCGCGCTCGCCGCGGTGGCCGGCTTCCTCGTCTACTACACGGTGCTGCGCGCGTTCCCGAAGCCGTGCCCGGTCGGCACCAAGGACATCGGTGGCGGCTGCCTGGGCACGGACGACTCCTTCGCGGGGTACACGTACCAGAACCCGGGCGTCTTCGGCGGCATCGTCATGGGTCTGCTGGCGGCGTACCTCTGGCAGCGGTTCCACCGCACGAAGCTGGTGGACTGGCTCGGCTTCTTCAACGGGCGCCGGCTGGTCCCGATCATCATGGCGTTCGTCGGCATCCTCTTCGCCGCGCTGTGCCTGTGGATCTGGCCGCCGATCGGTGACGCCCTGGAGAGCTTCAGCGACTGGCTGGTGGGGCTCGGTTCGTGGGGTTCGGGCATCTTCGGGATCGCCAACCGCGCCTTGCTGGTGGTCGGCCTGCACCAGTTCCTGAACGTGCCGGTCTGGTTCCAGTTCGGCTCGTACACGAAGCCGGACGGCACGGTGGTGCACGGCGACATCAGCATGTTCCTGGCGGGCGACCCGAACGCCGGCCAGTTCCTCACCGGCTTCTTCCCGATCATGATGTTCGCGCTGCCGGCGGCGGCCCTGGCGATCACCCACTGTGCCAGGCCGCACCGGCGCAAGGAGGTCGGCGGCATGATGCTGTCGGTCGCGCTGACCTCGTTCGTCACCGGCATCACGGAGCCGATCGAGTACTCGTTCCTCTTCATCGCGCCCGTGCTGTACGCGATCCACGCCCTGCTGACGGGCGTGTCGATGGCGGTCTCGTGGGCGCTCGGCGTCAAGGACGGGTTCAGCTTCTCGGCCGGCCTGATCGACTACGTGATCAACTGGAACCTGGCGACCAAGCCGTGGCTGATCATCCCGATCGGCCTCGCGTTCGCCCTGGTCTATTACGTGATCTTCCGCTTCGCGATCACCAAGTTCAACCTTCCGACGCCCGGCCGCGAGCCGGACGAACTGGGGGACGAGCTCGAGCGCGACGTCACGAAGGCGTAAGCCCCTGCCCGTACGGGCCCTCGGACCTCCCGGTCCGGGGGCCTTTTGTCGTCCCCTGTCCGGCTATGGCTCAGCGCACAGAATTCACAGGTTCCTTATCTAAGTCTCACGTGCTACAACAGGTCTACACCACTCATTGGTGTAGACCACGCGGTCCAGACCACCGCGTTCCCCCCGAGACGCCGCCGTCCCCTTTTTCCTGTGGCGGCGCCTTGCCCTCCCCCGGCCTCCGGCTGGGGGCACCCCCAGGAGGAAGTTGATGAGTACGGCCACCGCCCAGGCCGCCGCTCCCGCGAAGAAGCGCGGATCCGGCCTGTTCCAGGGCCTGCAGAAGGTCGGTCGCAGCCTGCAGCTGCCGATCGCCGTACTGCCGGCCGCGGGTATCTTGCTCCGCCTCGGCCAGCCCGACGTGTTCGGCGCCGACGGCCTCGGGTGGGGCAAAGTCGCCACGGTCTTCGCCTCCGCCGGAGACGCGGTCTTCGCCAACATGCCGCTGCTGTTCTGCGTCGGCATCGCGATCGGCTTCGCCAAGAAGGCCGACGGCTCCACCGCCCTCGCCGCCCTCGTCGGCTTCCTGGTCTACAGCAACGTCCTGAAGGCCTTCCCCGTCACCGAGGCCGTCGTCAACACGACCGCGAACAAGGGTGTCGACGTCGCCGCGACGTACAACGACCCCAAGGTCTTCGGCGGCATCGTCATGGGTCTGCTCGGCGCCGTCGTCTGGCAGCGGTTCCACCGCACCAAGCTGGTCGACTGGCTCGGCTTCTTCAACGGCCGCCGTCTCGTCCCGATCCTCATGGCCTTCGTCGGCACCCTGATGGGCGTCCTGTTCGGCCTCCTCTGGGAGCCGGTCGGCGGTGTGATCACCGACTTCGGCAACTGGATGACCGGCCTCGGCGCCGTCGGCTCCGGCGTCTTCGGCGCCATCAACCGCGGTCTGCTCCCGGTCGGCATGCACCAGTTCGTGAACACCGTCGCCTGGCAGGAGATCGGCACCTTCACCGACTCCACCGGCGCCGTCTGGCACGGTGACCTGCCGCGCTTCTTCCACGGCGACCCGTCCGCCGGCCAGTTCATGTCGGGCTTCTTCCCGATCATGATGTTCGCGCTGCCCGCCGTCGCCCTGGCGATCACCCACGCCGCCCGCCCCGAGCGCCGCAAGGTCGTCGGCGGCATGATGTTCTCGCTCGCCCTGACCTCGTTCGTCACGGGCATCACCGAGCCCATCGAGTTCGCCTTCATGTTCCTGGCGCCGCTGCTGTACGTGATCCACGCGGTGCTCACCGCCGCCTCGATGGTCATCACCTCGGCCCTCGGCGTGCACCACGGCTTCACCTTCTCCGCCGGCGCGCTGGACTACTTCCTGAACTGGACGTACGCCACCAAGCCGTGGCTGATCATCCCGATCGGTCTGGTCTTCGCGGCGATCTACTACGTGGTGTTCCGCTTCGCGATCGTCAAGTTCGACATCATGACCCCGGGCCGTGAGCCCGACGAGGAGCTCGAGGACCTCACCAAGGCGTGAGCCTCGCCCGCAGAACGGGGAGTGCCCTGGAACCGTCCGGTTCCAGGGCACTCCCCGTTCTCACACCTCGTAGACCGCGCCCGCCCGCGCCAGCTCCGCGGGCCCCCCGAAGACCTCGCGCGCGTCCGCCAGGTTCCGCTCGCCGTCCGTCCACGGCGGGATGTGGGTCAGGACCAGGCGGCCCACCCCGGCCCGGGCGGCGTGGGCACCGGCCTCGCGGCCGTTGAGGTGCAGGGCCGGGATGTCCTCCTTGCCGTGCGTGAACGAGGCCTCGCAGAGGAACAGGTCCGCCCCCCGCGCCAGCTCGTGCAGCGCGTCGCAGACGCCGGTGTCGCCCGAATAGGTGAGCGTGCGGCCGCCGTGCTCGATGCGGATGGCGTACGCCTCGACCGGGTGGCACACCTTCTCCGTACGGACGGTGAAGGGGCCCACCTCGAAGGTGCTGGACTTCAGCGTCTGGAAGTCGAAGACCTCGCCCATCGCGTCCGGCGAGGGAGTGTCCGCGTACGCCGTGGTCAGCCGCTGTTCCGCGCCGTCCGGGGCGAAGACCGGGATCGCGTCGCAGCGCCCGCCCTCGTGGCGGTAGTAGCGGGCGACGAAGTAGCCGCACATGTCGATGCAGTGGTCGGCGTGCAGATGGCTGAGGAAGATCGCGTCGAGGTCGTACAGACCGATGTGGCGCTGCAGCTCGCCGAGGGCGCCGTTGCCCATGTCGAGGAGCAGCCGGAAGCCGTCGGCCTCTACGAGGTAGCTCGAGCAGGCCGATTCCGCGGACGGGAACGACCCGGAGCAGCCGACGACGGTGAGCTTCATGGAGCGTGAACCTCCGAAGACGGGTGCGGAAAGCGCGCGGAGAAGGGGAGGTCGTGCGGTCTGTCGAGCGTACGGCGCGTCGCCGTCCGTCGCTCCTCCGTGGCGGCCCGTTGTGGGCGAACTCACGGGCTCTGTCACCGGTTCGGATGGATGGCGGGGCTTCCCGGCACGGTGGGCGGTGCGACGGTACCTTCTTGAGGTATGGACACGTCGTCGGACGCCTCGTGGTGGCCCGCGCTGCTCGCGGTCGTGGTGATCGCGCTCGTCGTGGCGCTCGCCTGGGGGTCGCCCCGGACGGGGTCCGGGGGAGGGCGGCGGCGTTCGGACCGCCGCCCCGCGGGCCGGACCCGGCCGCCCGCCCGCCCGGCCGCGCGGGGGAAGGCGCCGGAGCGGCTGCCGCGGGCGGGTGAGATCTGGTGGGCCGACGTGCCGTACGAGGACGGGCCCGGCTCGAAGGACCGCCCGTGTCTGGTCCTGGCGCTGCGCGGCGACAGCGCGCTGGTCGCCAAGATCACCAGCAAGTACCACGACGAGCGGCCGGGGGTGATCGCGCTGCCGCCTGGTTCGGTGGGCGACGCGCACGGCCGGCCGAGCTTCCTGGAGACGGACGAGCTGCGGGACGTGCCGGTGTGGGAGTTCCGCCGCAGAGTGGGAATGGCGGACCCGGTGGTCTGGGACCAGGTCCGCCATCTGGCGCGCTAGCGACCGGGGGGCTCGGCCCGCTCAGGGGCTCAGGCCCAGAGCTGGTCCTGGAGGGTCGCGATCGCTTCTTCGGTGGTGGCCGCCGTGTAGACGCCCGTCGACAGGTACTTCCAGCCGCCGTCGGCGACGAGGAAGACGATGTCGGCGCTCTCGCCGGCCTTGACCGCCTTCTTTCCGACGCCGATGGCCGCGTGCAGGGACGCGCCCGTGGAGACGCCGGCGAAGATGCCCTCCTGCTGGAGGAGTTCGCGGGTGCGGGTGACCGCGTCGGCGGAGCCGACGGAGAAGCGGGTGGTGAGGACGGAGGCGTCGTACAGCTCGGGGACGAAGCCCTCGTCCAGGTTGCGCAGGCCGTAGACCAGGTCGTCGTAGCGGGGCTCCGCGGCGACGATCTTGACGTCGGGCTTGTGCTCGCGCAGGTAGCGGCCGACGCCCATGAGGGTGCCGGTGGTGCCGAGGCCCGCCACGAAGTGGGTGATGGAGGGCAGGTCGGCGAGGATCTCGGGGCCGGTGGTGGCGTAGTGCGCGCCGGCGTTGTCCGGGTTGCCGTACTGGTAGAGCATCACCCAGTCCGGGTGCTGCTCGGAGAGCTCCTTGGCGACGCGTACGGCCGTGTTCGACCCGCCCGCGGCCGGCGAGGAGATGATCTCCGCGCCCCACATGGCGAGCAGCTGGCGGCGCTCTTCGCTGGTGTTCTCGGGCATGACGCACACGATGCGGTAGCCCTTGAGCCGGGCCGCCATGGCGAGCGAGATGCCGGTGTTGCCGCTGGTGGGTTCGAGGATGGTGCAGCCGGGGGTGAGCCGGCCGTCCTTCTCGGCCTGCTCGATCATGTGGAGCGCGGGGCGGTCCTTGACGGAGCCCGTGGGGTTGCGGTCCTCCAGCTTGGCCCAGATGCGGACGTCGTCCGACGGGGAGAGCCGGGGCAGCCGGACCAGCGGCGTGTTGCCGACCGCCGCGAGCGGGGAGTCGTAACGCATGGGGGCCGGTCCGCTCAGACCATGCCGCCGGCGACGGCCGGCAGGATCGTCACGTTGTCGCCGTCGGAGAGCTTGGTCTCGATGCCCTCGAGGAAGCGCACGTCCTCGTCGTTCAGGTAGACGTTGACGAAGCGGCGCAGCTTGCCGCCGTCGACGATGCGGGCCTCGATCCCGGCGTGACGGGACTCCAGGTCGGCGAAGAGCTCGGCGAGGGTCTCGCCCTTGCCCTCCACGGCCTTGGCGCCGTCGGTGTAGGTGCGGAGGATGGTCGGGATGCGGACCTCGATGGCCATGGCGTGGGCTCCTGTCGGAAGGGGCGGAAGGGGCGCGCGGCTCTGGCCCCCGCGCGAGGGGGGTCGTGCTGGGAATGCGCTCGGGCCGGTGGTTCAGAGCGCAGCGCGCGGCGTACACATCGCGCTGGCGAGGCGGCACAGGTCGACGTGCAGGCGCGCCACGAGCAGGGGTGTGCCCGGCGTCTCTTCGCTCACGTCGTGGGAAACCATGCGGTCATCGTATCGATTCCCGGTCCGGGTTCCGGAATGTGATCTCACATGACGGACAGATCGCGTTCGGCTGTCGGACGGTCCGACGGGCCGGTGAGGTAGACGACGAGCGGGCTGCCGGTCCGCGGATGCGGGATGACCTCGGCTTCCACCCCGTAGACGTCGCGCAGGAGGGCGGGGGTGAGCACCTCTGCCGGTGTTCCCTCGGCGACGACGCGGCCGCCCTTGAGGACGTGGAGGCGGTCGCAGTAGGCCGCGGCGAGGGTGAGGTCGTGCAGCGCGAGGAGGTTGGTGGTGCCCAAGTGGCGCACGAGGGAGAGGATTTCCAGCTGGTAGCGGATGTCCAGGTGGTTGGTGGGTTCGTCGAGGACGAGCAGCTCGGGCTCCTGGACGAGCGCGCGGGCGACCAGGGCGCGCTGCCGTTCGCCGCCGGAGAGCTCGGGGTACGGGCGCTCGGCGAGGCGAGCGATGCCGACCCGGGCCAGCGCCGCGTCCGTCCGGGCGAGGTCGGCGGAGCTGTCGCCCTCCCAGAAGCGCTTGTGCGGGGAGCGCCCGAGGGCGACCAGCTCGCGGACGGTCAGCTCGAACTCGGCGGCGCTCTCCTGCGGCACGGTCGCCACCCGGCGGGCCCGCGCCCGGGGGCCCATCGCGTGCAGGTCGGCGCCGTCGAGCAGGGCGCGGCCCGAGGTGGGCGCGAGGGTGCCGTAGAGGCAGCGCAGCAGGGTGGTCTTGCCGCTGCCGTTGGGGCCGACGAGGCCGACGGTCTCGCCGGGGCGGACGACGAGGTCGGCGGGGTGGAGCCGGTCGCCGTACGCCATCCCCTGGACGCGCAGTCCGGTCATGCGGTCACCCCTTCGGCGCGGCGGCGCATCAGCCAGAGGAAGAAGGGGCCGCCGGTGAGCGCGGTGAGGACGCCGACGGGGATGTCCTGGGGCGCGGCGACGGTGCGGGCGGCGAGGTCGGCGAGGACGAGGGCGACCGCGCCGCCGAGGGCGGCCACCGGCAGCAGCCGGCGGTGCGGTGCGCCGACGGCCATGCGGGCGGCGTGCGGGACCATCAGGCCGACGAAGCCGACGGCGCCGCTGGCCGCGACCATGACGGCGGTGACGAGGGAGGCGAGGACGAAGACGAGGGCGCGGAAGCGGGCGGTGTCGAGGCCGAGGACGGTGGCGCCCTCCTCGCCGACGAGCAGCAGGTCGAGCGGCCGGGCGAGGGTGAGCAGGAGGCCGGTGCCGAGCGCGAGGACGGCGGCGGGCAGCACGAGGCCGTCCCAGCGGGCGCTGCCGAGGCCGCCGAGGGACCAGAACAGCGCCTCCTGGAACTGTTCGGGCCGGCCGGCGACGACCAGGAGCAGGGTGGTGAGCGCGGACAGGATGTAGGAGACGGCCACGCCGGCGAGCACGAGCCGGGCGCCGGTGAGGGTGCCGCCGCGCCGGGCGAGGGCGTAGACGAGGACGAGCGAGAGCAGGGCGCCGGCGAAGGCCCCCGCGGGCAGGGCGACGGTGGTGGTGACGCCGCCGGCGGCGCCGAGGACGAGGACGCACACGGCGCCGGCGGAGGCCCCGGAGGAGATCCCGAGCAGGAAGGGGTCGGCGAGCCGGTTGCGCACGAGGGCCTGGAGGACGGCGCCGACGACGGCGAGCCCGGCGCCGACGACGGCGCCGAGCAGGACCCGGGGCAGCCGGACGTCGAGCACGATCGTCCGGTACGGGGAGGGCCCGGCCCGCCCGGTCAGGGCGTCGAGCACCTGGCCGGGCGGGACGCGGACGGAGCCGAGCGCGAGCGAGGCGACGACGGCCGCCGCGAGCGTCACGAGCAGTCCGGCGACGACGGCCGGGTACCGCTTCGCCGGGCTCATCGCGCGGGGTGCAGCTGGGTGGCGAGCTTGTCGACGGCGGCGGGGGCCCGGACGCCGAGGACGGTGTCGGAGAGCGGCATCACGGCGAAGCGGCGGTTCTTGATCGCGGGGACCTCGCGCAGGGCGGGGTCGTCGAGGAGGCGCCGCTTCTTCTGCTCGACGGTGGTGGAGCCGTAGTCGTAGATGACGACGACCTCGGGCTTGCGGGCGACGACCTGTTCCCAGGTGGCGTCGCCGAAGGCCTTGTCGAGGTCGGCGAAGACGTTGCGGCCGCCGGCGCGGGTGATGATCTCGTTGCCGATGCCCTTGCCGCCGGCGGTGAAGGCCGTCTTGTCGCCGCTGTCGTAGACGAAGACGGAGACGGGGGCGACGCCCTTGAGGCGCCGTTCGGCGGCGGCGACGGTGTTCTTCGCGGTGGCGGCCCAGGTCGCGGCCCGGTCGGCGGCACCGAAGGTGCGGCCGACCTCGTCGACCTCGCGGTAGAGGTCGGCGAAGGAGCTCCTGCCGCTGGGGCAGTACTCGGTGTTGAGGCGGGTGGCGATCCCGGCGCGCTCCAGGTCGGCGCGGCTCCGGCCGGCCGTGGCGTCGAAGGCGGAGGCGTACCCCCCGTAGACGAAGTCGGGGTTCGCGGCGAGCAGGGCCTCCTTGGAGGGGTACTCCTTCGCGAGCACGGGGACGGCGTCGTAGGCCTTCTTGTAGGAGGGGAGGACGGCGTCGTCCAGGTAGGCGGTGCCGACCAGGGACTTCTCCAGGCCGAGGGCGAGCATGACCTCGGTGACGTGCTGGTTCATGGTCACCGCGCGCTGGGGCGGGGCCTGGTAGGTGGTGCTCACGCCGCAGTTGGCGACGGTGTACGGGAAGCCGGGCGCGGGCCGTGCCGAGGGCTTGGCGGCGGGGGCCGAGCAGGCGGCGAGGAGGGACATGAGCGCGGCGGCGGGCAGCAGTGACGTACGGCGCCAGGACATGACGGAACGGGCCTCCTGACGGGGATCTCCGCGTCCCCGATCGGTGGTGGGAAGGCGGCAGGTCAGTTCCTGGCTTCCATCCCGGGAGGGATGGTCACAGTGGCGGGACCGTGCCGGATTCGCACCGGCTTCCTGGCTCCTGCCGCCCGTTGGTCGCGCTCAGTCTCGCATGATCATCGGAGCGGTCACTCGTACGCCTCGACGACCTTGACCTCTTCCTCCGTCACGACGCCCTCGACGATCGTGTACGAGCGGAACTGGAAGGGGCCCGCGCCGTCGGTGTCGGCGGTGGAGACGAGGACGTAGTGGGCGTTCGGCTCGTTGGCGTAGGAGATGTCCGTACGGGACGGGTAGGCCTCGGTCGCCGTGTGCGAGTGGTAGACGATCACCGGCTCCTCGTCCCGGTCGTCCATGTCGCGGTAGAGCTTCAGCAGGTCGCCGGAGTCGAACTCGTAGAAGGTGGGCGAGCGCGCGGCGTTCAGCATGGGGATGAAGCGCTCGGGGCGGCCGCTGCCGACCGGACCCGCGACCACGCCGCAGGCCTCGTCGGGGTGGTCCGCACGGGAGTGTTCCACGATCTGGTCGAACAGGGCTCGGGTGATGGTCAGCATGCCGACAGGATAAGCAGACGGGCCGCCCCGTACCGAGGAGTGGTACGAGACGGCCCGGATGCCGAGACGGTGCCGGTCAGGAGCGCTTGGCGAAGGCGGCGCCCTCGGGGTTGCGGGCCTTGAGCACCAGGTAGGCGACGGCCAGGAGCAGGCCCCAGACCGGCGCGCCGTACAGGGCGACCCGGTTGTCCGCGTCCATGCCCATGGTCACGACGACCATGCCGATGAAGGCGAGCGAGAAGACGCTGAACCAGATGCCGCCCGGCGCCTTGAACGAGGACTGCGGCAGCTCGCCCCGGTCGGCCTTGAGCCGGTAGCGGATCTGGCAGATCAGGATGACGATCCAGGCCCACATGCCGGAGATGGTGGCGAAGGAGACGACGTAGTTGAACGCCTCGCCGGGCCACTGGTAGTTGATCCAGACGCCGACCGTCATCAGCGCGGCCGAGACGGTGGTGCCGACCAGCGGGGTGCCGGACTTCGTGAGCTTCGTGAAGACCTTCGGGCCCTGGCCGTTGAGCGCGAGGTCGCGCAGCATGCGGCCGGTCGAGTACATGCCCGAGTTGCAGGAGGACAGGGCCGCCGTCAGGACGACGAAGTTGACGATGGCGGCGCCGACGCCGAGGCCCATGCGCTCGAAGGCCGCGACGAACGGGCTGACACCCGGCTTGAACGCGGTCCACGGGACGACCGACAGGATCATGATCAGCGCGCCGACGTAGAAGACGGCGATGCGCCACGGCACGGTGTTGATGGCCTTCGGCAGGACCGTCTTCGGGTCCTTCGACTCGCCCGCGGTCACGCCGACCAGCTCGACGGCGAGGAAGGCGAACATGACCATCTGAAGGGTCATCAGGGTCGAGAAGATGCCGTCCTTGCCGGCGAAGAAGCCGCCGAGGCTCCACAGGTGGGTCACCGAGGCGGTGTCGCCGGCGTCGGAGAAGCCGAGGGTCAGGATGCCCGCGCAGATGAGGATCATGCCGACGATCGCGGTGACCTTGACCATCGAGAACCAGAACTCCAGCTCACCGAAGAGCTTCACGGAGATGAGGTTGGCGCCGTAGAGGATCACGGTGAAGACGAGGGCGGACAGCCACTGCGGGATGTCCCACCAGTACGTCATGTAGGTGGCCGCGGCGGTGACTTCGGTGATGCCGGTGACGACCCAGAAGAGCCAGTACGTCCAGCCGGTCACGAAGCCCGCGAACGGGCCGATGAACTCACGCGCGTACTCCGAGAAGGAGCCCGACACGGGGCGGTACATGAGGAGCTCGCCGAGCGCCCGCATGATGAAGAAGATGACGAGGCCCGCGACGGCGTACGCGAGGATCAGGCTCGGTCCCGCGATGGAGATGCCCTTGCCCGCGCCCAGGAACAGGCCGGTACCGATGGCACCGCCGATCGCGATCATCTGGATCTGGCGTGCGCCGAGTGCCCGGTGGTAGCCCTCGCCCGCCGCGGTGTCCGCGGCCTCGTTGCCGTCGTGCTGCTGGTCGACCTGCGCAGAGGTCATGGTGGTGCGCCTTTCTCCATGCTGATCCGCGCACCGGCCGGCTCGGCCGTCTGTGCTGCGGACCAGGTCCTGATCCCCCCGGATGTGGAATGGAGTGCCACCGGCGGTCAGCCGGTCGAAGCGCCCCCGGGGACAGGGGTGGCGTCCCCGGGTGGTCGTGAAGATTTATCACGCGCTCAACCGTGATCGAGGCCCCTGCGCGTGACCCGGACCACACAAAAAGAGGGATGAAACGGACCCAACAGAGCAAAGCAGGGTTCTTTGATAACGCATTCGTTATCCGGATTTGAGCGTCCGCTGAGCGAACACCCGCCGTCGCGGGTGCTCGGCCGTGCCGGGTGCGGCGACTACGGCATCAGCGTCTCGACGAGCGACTCCTGCAGTCCGCCGAGCCAGAGGTACGCCATCACCATCGGCTTGCGCGGATCGGAGTCCGGCAGCCGGTACAGCTGCTCGCTCTCGTCGTCGTCCGTGACGTCCAGGCGGGTGCCGATGGTCAGCCGCAGGTCGTTGAGCGCGCCGAGCCACGCGCGCGACTCGTCCGGCGTGAGCTTGAGGATCCCGCCGCCCTCGCCGGCCGCGGCCGAGGCGAGCGTGTCGAGGCTGCGGACCACCGCGAGCGCGTCCTCGCGCTTGCGGGCCCGCAGGTCGTTCTCCGTGAAGCGGCGGAAGTCGGCCGCCGCCCGGCGCAGCTCGTCCGTGTCGTCCCCGTACGCGTCGGGGAAGAGCCGGCGCAGGGCCGGGTCGGCGGGCGGCTCGCTCGGCCCCTCGGCGAACAGTGCCGCCAGCGGGTCCTCGCCCTCGACGGGCTCGTCGCCGGGGCCGATCAGCTCCATGAGCTGGACGGCCAGGGAGCGCAGGATCGAGATCTCGACCTCGTCGAGCGCGACGGCCGCGCCGCCGCCCGGGAGGGACTCGAAATGGCCCGCCATCAGCCGCGGTCCTGGGAGAGGGTCGCCCACAGTCCGTAGCCGTGCATCGCCTGCACGTCCCGTTCCATCTCCTCGCGGGTGCCGCTGGAGACCACCGCGCGGCCCTTGTTGTGCACGTCGAGCATCAGCTTGTGCGCCTTGTCCTTGGAGTAGCCGAAGTACGCCTGGAAGACGTAGGTGACATAGCTCATCAGGTTGACCGGGTCATTGTGGACGAGGGTCACCCAGGGCACGTCGGGTTCGACGACGGCGGAGACCTCCTCGGCCGATTCGGTCCGTTCGATCTCGATAGGCGCAACGCTCACTTACCCCATGCTGCCACCCCGACCCGTCGGTCGCACAAACGGGTCACCCGTGCCGCGCCGCACATTCCCGCAGTATTCGTCAGAGTGACGAATACTGCGGTAGCATCCTCACATGAACGCTGCGGACCTTGGGCTGCCGGTGGACGTGCCGTCGACCGCTCTCTTCACCGACCAGTACGAGCTGACCATGCTCCAGGCGGCCCTCAGGGCCGGCACCGCGGACCGCCGGTCCGTCTTCGAGGTCTTCACCCGCCGACTGCCCGAGGGGCGGCGCTACGGCGTGGTGGCGGGCGTCGGACGGGTCCTGGACGCCGTCGAGAACTTCCGCTTCGACGCCGGCGTGATCGGCTTCCTGCGCGAGCGGAACATCGTCGACGAACCGACCCTGCAATGGCTCGCGCGCTACCGCTTCTCCGGCGACATCTGGGGCTACCCCGAGGGCGAGGTGTACTTCCCCGGCTCGCCGATCCTGCGGGTCGAGGGCTCCTTCGCCGAGTGCGTGCTCCTGGAGACCGTCGTCCTGTCGATCCTCAACCACGACTCCGCCATCGCGGCCGCCGCCTCGCGCATGTCCTCGGCCGCCGCCGGACGCCGGCTGATCGAGATGGGTGCGCGGCGCACCCACGAGCTGGCCGCCGTCGCCTCCTCGCGCGCCGCCTACGTGGGCGGCTTCGACTCCACCTCCGACCTGGCGGCCGGCTTCCGCTACGGCATCCCGACCGTCGGCACCTCCGCCCACGCCTTCACCCTGCTCCACGACACCGAGCGCGACGCCTTCCGGGCCCAGGTGGACTCGCTGGGCAGCGGCACCACCCTGCTCGTCGACACCTACGACGTGGCCGAGGCCGTCCGTACCGCCGTCGAGGTGGCCGGAACCGGGCTCGGGGCCGTCCGCATCGACTCCGGCGACCTGCTGCTCGTCGCCCACCGGGTGCGGGCACAGCTCGACGAGCTGGGCGCCACGGACACCAAGATCGTGGTCACCTCCGACCTCGACGAGTACGCCATCGCCTCGCTCGCGGCCGCGCCCGTGGACGCGTACGGGGTGGGCACCCAGCTGGTGACCGGCAGCGGCCACCCGACCTGCTCCATGGTCTACAAGCTGGTCGCCCGGGCCTCCTCGGCCGACCCGAAGGCCCCGCTGACGCCGGTGGCGAAGAAGTCGGTCGGCGGCAAGGCCTCCGTCGGCGGCCGCAAGTGGGCCGCCCGCCGGGCGGACGCCGCCGGCGTCGCCGAGGCCGAGGTCGTCGGCACCGGGCCCGTCCCGTCGGAGCTTGTCGACCGGCAGCTGCTCGTCGAGCTCGTCAAGGGCGGCGACGTGGTGGCCCGCGAGCCCCTGGAGGCGGCCCGGGCCCGGCACATCGCGGCCCGCGCGGGGCTGCCGCTGTCGGCGACCCAGCTGTCGCGGGGCGAGCCGGTCCTGCCGACCGAGTACGTGTGAGCGCACGCCGCACGGAGCAGGTGACGGAGTGCGCGTCGCGCACTGAGCGCCCCCTCCCGTAGGGAGGGGGAAGTCTCTAGGCTCGAATCCGTCCGAGAACCGACGCCCGATCCGCCCTCCCGATCCGACCGCTAAGGACCTGTCATGCACCGCGCATTGATCGTTGTGGACGTGCAGAACGACTTCTGCGAGGGCGGCAGCCTCGCGGTGGCCGGCGGCGCGGACGTCGCCGCCGCCATCACCGACCTGATCGGCGAGACGGCGGGCTCCGTCTACCGGCACGTGATCGCCACCCGCGACCACCACGTCGACCCGGGCGACCACTTCGCCCCGGCCGGCGAGGCGCCCGACTACGTGACGAACTGGCCGCGGCACTGCGTGGCCGGCACCGAGGGCGTCGGCTTCCACCCGAACTTCGCGCCGGCGGTCACCGCCGGCGCGATCGACGCCGTCTTCGACAAGGGCGCCTACGAGGCCGCGTACAGCGGCTTCGAGGGGCGCGACGAGAACGGCAGCGCGCTGGCCGAGTGGCTGCGCGCCCGCGAGGTCACCGAGGTCGACGTGGTCGGCATCGCCACCGACCACTGCGTGCGCGCGACCGCCCTGGACGCGGCCCGGGAGGGCTTCCGCACCCACGTCCTGCTCGACCTGACCGCCGGCGTCGCGAAGGAGACCACGGACCGGGCCCTGGAGGACCTGCGCGAGGCGGGCGTGGAGCTGACCGGAAAGCCGGTCGTCGCCCCGTAGCCGCGGCGCCGGGGCGGGCCACCGGGCGCCGCTCGGGCGGCCGGGGGCCGGGGGCGCCGGCTCGGCTCTCAGGCGGCCGGGGCCTTCGGCAGGGAGCGCACGGGGTGCCAGAGCTCCTGGGCGGTGCTCCGCCACAGGAGGCCTTCCGGATGGTGCAGGACGGCCGTGATCTCGTCCGGGGTGGGCGGCTCGGTGTTGCCGCGGAGGTAGACCGCACGCAGGCCCAGGTTCCGCAGCCGGGTCAGGGCGCGGGCCCGGTTCGCGGCGTGCACCAGGAAGCGGACGGTGGCCCCGTCGCCGGCCGGGCTGGGCAGTCCTATGGCGACGACGACACTGCCTCCCGGCAGTCTGCAGAACCCTCCGTTGGGCATGCGGAACCACTCCCCCGTGGAACGACTGTCAATAAGGTCGGACGGCCGAAGCCGTAAGACGCACCTAAACACGATCGGCCGTCGCCCGCTAGGGGGCGACGGCCGATCATGCTTTGACCTGCGACGATTCAGAAAAACTCGTCGTTACTTGGTCGAGGGACCCACCTGGACCGTGATCGTGGAGCCGTCCTTGGCCTCCTTGACGACCTGGATCTTGGTGTTGGTGTCAGTTACCTGGACACCGGAGCGCTCGGTCTCCTTGAACCAGTAGACGCCCTTGCGGTCGTCGAAGGTCGGGTTGCCGGCCTGGGACGGGACCCAGGTGCCGACGCCGGCCTTGTGCAGCTGGAAGCCGTCCGTGCGGGAGATGCTGAACGGGGAGTCGTAGGCCTGGATGCGGCCGCGCATCAGCGAGCCGTCACCCCACTTCAGCGGGCTCGGGTGGGCGTCGATCGGAAGGACGCGGCCCACACCCGGGTGCTGCGAGGTGTTGTTGTCCTTCTGGGACAGGTCCCACTTCCAGATCAGCAGACCGTTCTGGTACGGGTAGTGCTCGACCCAGCTGGCCTTGTCGCCGGTGAAGCCGAAGTTGTACGGGCCGACCTTGAGGGTCTGGTCGTACGAGACGTACTGGCGGTTCTCCGCGATGTAGTACTGCTCGTACTCCTTCGCGAAGCCCTTGCCGATGCGCGAGAAGCCCTTGGCGACCCAGCCGTTGTCACCGTTCTCGGCGTTGTCCGAGAAGACGGCGGCACCGTCGGCGGTCAGCGTGATGGCGTCGGCCGTGAAGCCCTTGCCGCCCGCGCCGCCGTCCGTCTGGTACCGGAAGCGCAGGTCGAACTTCTTGCCCGCGTAGGCGTCCAGGCCGTAGACGAGCTTCTGGTACGTGTTCGAGGCACCGGTCAGGGCCGGGGCGCCGGACGCGTCCTTCTGCAGCGGCTTGCCGTCGGCGGTGCCGTCGAGGGCGGTCCAGTTGGCGCCGCCGTCGGTGGAGACCTCGGCGTACAGGTAGTCGTAGTCCTGCTCGATGTCGTACCAGCCCTGGAGCTCCAGGGAGGCGGCCGACTTGCCGGTCAGGTCGACGGAGCGGGTCAGGGTGTTCTTGAGGTCGTCACCCATGTCGCTCCACCACTGCGTGGCACCCTCGGCGGGAGCCACGACGTCGGTGGTGACCTTCTTCTTCGGCAGCTCGACGACGAGCGCCTGCGGGTTCTTGGTGTTGTACTCCGAGACGCCCAGCTTGTGGGTGGTCTTGGTGGCGCGCTGCCAGTCGTTGACCTTGGCGTAGTTCAGCCAGCCGAGCTGCAGCTTGTCCCAGGCGTTCATGTCGCCGGGGAGGTCGCCGATGGAGTCCTTGCCGGTGCCGAGCCACGAGCCGGAGGACATGAGGGTCCAGAAGCCGGTCGAGTTCTCGCCGCCGGAGGTGTCGTAGTGGTCCGGCAGACCGAGGTCGTGGCCGTACTCGTGGGCGAAGACGCCGAGGCCGCCGTTCTCCGGCTGCATCGTGTAGTCGCCGACCCAGATGCCCGAGGTGCCGATCTGCGTGCCGCCGGCCTTGTTGTTCGCCGGGCCGGTCTTGCCCGCGTCGGTGCCGTAGGCGTACCAGCGGTGGGCCCACAGGGCGTTGGTGCCCTCGGCGCCGCCACCGGCCGACTCGTCCTCGCCCGCGTGGACGATCTGGAAGTGGTCGATGTAACCGTCGGGCTCGTTGAAGTTGCCGTCGGCGTCGAAGTCGTAGCGGTCCCACTGGTCGTACTGCGCCAGCGTCGCCTTAATCTCGGCGTCCGTCTTGCCCTTGGCCTTCTGGTCGGCGTTCCATGCCACGAGGCCGTCGCGCACGGTGTCCCACACGTTGGCGCAGTTGGTCTGGCCGCAGTAGTTGGAACCGTAACGGGCCTCGTTGTACGGGACCTTGACCCAGTCGGAGACCGTGCCGTCGACCGAGTAGCGGCCGGACGAGGTCTTCTCGTAGTAGGTCTTCAGAGACTGCTTCGGCTGGCCCTTCTTGTCCTTGCCGGTGCCGAAGTACAGGTCCTGGAAGTGCTGCTGGTTGTAGTCCGCCTGCCAGGCCGTGGAGTTGTCGTTCTTGCGGTCCGGCTTGGCTATCGCGTTGTGCAGCGGGCCGGGCTCGCCACCGAACTTCGGCTTGAGCTCGTCCGTGTCGTCGTCCTTGCGGTCGACCAGGGTGGTGTTGTCCACCTGGTCGCCGAACTCGACGAGGATGGTGAAGATCTTGTCGGTCTTCTCGCGGCCCAGCTCGACGTACTTCTTGCTGTCGAGCTTGACGACCTGGGAGCCGTTGCGCTGCTCGACCTTGGTCTCGCCGTTGAGCACCTGCTCGATGGCGGCCTTGCGCTGCTGCTCCTGCTGCTTGCTGAACGGACCGTCGAGGTCGTGGTCGACCGCGAGCTTGTCCACGGCCTGCCCGGAGCGCGCCACCGGCGCGCTGCCGCGGTCGTCGGCCCATGCCGTACCGAAGGTCGAGGCGGTGGCGGCCGTGGCCGCGAGGGCCACGACGATCGCGGACGCTCTGATCGCCCTGCGCTTGTTGGTCACTTGGATCTGTCCTCCCCGGCGCTCCTCGCCCGCGGACCGGGTGGTGGGGTGTCCGCCCGGGCGGGGTAGCGCGTCACAAGTGACGACATTCGACCGGAGTTGAAGCAGAAAAGACAGATCTTGACTTGGACAGGCCAACTGCACTATGCGGGATCGGATTTCCGATAGTCGAACTTCGAACGAACATCCGACGTGCGTGTGCGCCCCTGCGCCCCCCGTGCATCGGCCGTGGGTTAGGCCACGCTTACCAGCGGTTCGCTCCGGGCATGCACCGTCGTAGGGTCGACCCGGCGGAGAGTCACGCGCCGCCGAGACACCCGATCGCCCAACCGCCACGTGCCCGAGGGACGGAACCCGCCATGCAGCGACCGAACGCCGCACAGTTCGCCTACGGTTCGGCCACCGTCGTCTTCTCGACCGTCGCCCTGCTGCTGCTCTCTGGCACGACCACGACGCTCGGCATCGCGGCGATCTGCGCCGCGGGGCTGATGCTCGGAGTGCTGGTGGCGGTGACGATGCCGGTCCGGACGGGGCACGTCAAGCCTTTGGTCACGAATCCCGCGCGCGCCGAGGAGACGGCGATCCGGGTGCCGGCCGCACCGGTGGGCGCGGGGGCGGACACCCGGACCGTTTCGTAACGCCGAGTCCCTTCCGTCCGGTTGTCGCCGAGGGTCGCCGCGGTCCGGTCGCCGCGTGACGGGGCGCGCCGCGGGCGGTCACCGTGTGACGGACACCACGACCGTCTTGGCTGCCTTGTCGTGAAGGCCCTGCTTGTACGGCTTGTCCACGAGGATCAGGATCAGCAGGAGCAGCGGCCACAGACAGGCGCAGCAGATCAGCGCGGGCAGCCAGAGCACGAGCGCGCGGATGAGGGAGGCGTTCATCGGCGGCGTGGAACCGTCGTTGAGCATCGCGACCCGCAGCTTCAGCCACTTCTTGCCGAGGGTCTGACCGCCCTTGGCGACCATGATGGTGTCGTACGCGACGTACGCGACGATCGTGATGAGCTGGAAGACCAGCTGGCCGCCGCCGTTGAGGCTGTTGACCGTGGCGTCGAAGTTGTCGTTGTCGGTGGCCCGCTCGTAGATGTCGAACGGGATGCCGATGATCGCGAGCGGCACGGCGATGATCAGCCAGTCGATGATCCGGGCGGCGATGCGCTTCCCCGAGTCGGCGAGCGGCGGCATCCCGGCGAGCGGATCGGCGCCGCCGTACCCACCTCCGTAGCCGCCGTAGGGCGGGGGCGGCGGTGGCATGTGGTCGTACGGGCTCCCGGACGGCGGACCGCCCGGGGGTGGACCGCCGGGGGGTGGACCGCCGGGCGGGGGCTCACCGGGTGGCGGCCCGCCGGGCGGCTGTCCGCCGGCAGGCGGCTCCTGCGGCGGCCTCTTGCTGAACGGATCCTCCTCGGGCGGCTGGCCCGGGGGCGGCGGCGGCTGATCGTTGCTCATGGGGGCAGTGCATCCCGGGCGCCCGGCCCCCGCAAGGAATCGCCCGCCGTTCGAGGGACGCCCTTCCGGGGGCCGCGCGGGGCGCCCGTACGGGGAGCCGTACGCGGTCGGCGGGGTGCCGCGCGCAGATGCTTGCCCGTTCAAATCTTGACTCGTGCACAGGACCGCTGACGGGGCCCGGCCTAGCCTGAAGAGGGGACTTCCGTCGCGGGAAGGGCAGCGAGCTCATGAACGTACGGGCCAAAGGTGCCGCGGTCGGAGCGGCGGCGCTGGTGATCGGTCTGACGACCGGCGGTATGACGACGTACCCGGGCGACCTGGACCCCAAGGAGATCTACGAGCGCTCCGCGCCCGTCACCGTGCACGTGCTGGGGAAGACCGGATCCGGCAGCGGGTTCGTCTACGACGCCGACCGGGGGCTCATCGCCACGGCCGCGCACGTGGTGCAGGGTGAGGCGTCGTTGAAGGCCGTCGTCGGGGACCGGCCGCCGGCGCCGGTGCGGGTGGTCGGCATCGACCCCTGCGAGGACCTGGCCGTGCTGGCGTTCACCTCGCCGCAGCCGGACCTGAAGGCGGCGGAGTTCGGTGACAGCAAGGACGTCCAGGCGGCCGACGAGGTCGTCGCGCTCGGCTACCCGGCCTCGCTCGGCAGCCAGGGCGAGTCGCAGAAGCCCGCCTTCACGAGCGGTTCGGTCCAGAACCCGGCCGTCCAAGACGCCGAACCGTCCACCTCGCTCCCCCGCTACCCCTCCACCATCCAGCACTCGGCCACCATCAACCCGGGCAACTCCGGCGGCCCGCTGTTCAACAGCGACGACAAGGTGGTCGGGATCAACGTGCTGAGCGTGAGCGGCGACACCCAGGGGCAGTTCTACTCCATCAGCTCGGACCACGCCCGCCCGATCCTCGACGCGCTGGCCGGCGGTCAGATCAAGAACGACCCCGGCTGGTACCTCAAGGCCGTGGACGACCCGACGGTCGTCGAGGACTTCGCGACCGAGTACCAGGCCGACGTCGAGGCGACGCAGAAGCGACTGGTCGACAAGGGCGTCACCGGGGTGCTCGTCGTCGACGTGGCCAGCAACTCACCCGCGGACAAGGCCAAACTGGGACCCATGGACGTGATGACCGGCATGAAGGACAGCCCCGTGGAGTCCGTCGGCGAGGTCTGCGACGTCCTCCAGTCCGCCGGTCCCGGCGAGACCGTCCCGGTGGAAGGCGTGTACACCTACGACGATCCGCAGGAGAACATCGCGTTCGGCGACGTGTGGAACACCAACGTCGTGCTCAGCAAGAACAGCGGCGCGGGCGGGGCCGGCTGACCGGCCCCACCCGCCCGACGGCTAGCGGGCGACGAAGGTACGGGCCGCCTTGTCGTGCCAGCACTGCCGCCAGGGCCGGTCGAACAGGCACCACAGCACGTTGAGCACCCCGATACCGAGCAGCCCGAGCACCCCGTAGACCAGCCAGCGGCGCAGCGCGGCGCCGAAGGTGGGCGGCTCGTGCGCCTCGATGTCCCGCACCTCGATCCCGCAGAGCTTCTTCCCGAGCGTCCGGCCCCACTTGGCCGTGGGCAGCGCCTCGTAGAGCGCGCCGAGCACGAGGAACGCGGCGAGCACGATCCCGAACTGCACGGAGGTCGTCGAGTCGACCAGCCACACCTGGACGGTGACGCCGGACTGCTTGGCGGCCTCGATCTTGTCGGCGATGTGCGTGACGGCGGCCGTGAGGAAGGGGTACGACACGGCACCGACCAGCGCGCCGAGCACGACGCCGTCGACGAGCCGGGCCATCAGCCGCCGTCCGAGCCCGGCCGGCCGCGCGGCGGCCTGGGCCCGCGCCGCCGCCATGAAGACGTCCTCGACCGGCGGCTTCCAGGGCGCGACGGGCTGGGCGTCACCTTGGGGCTGCTGGGCGGGGGTGTGCGGGCCGGGGGCCTGGTGGCGCGGGCCGGGGGCCGGGGCGGCTTGCGGGACGGGGGTCCGGGCCGCCTGGGGGCCGGGGGCCTGGGCGGCCGGCGGGACGGGGGCCGGAGCAGCCTGCGCGGCAGCGGTCGGTGCGGCCTGCGGGCCCGGGGGCTGGGCGGTCCGCGGGGGCCACGGGGCCGCAGGCGCGGGGGTGACGGGCATCCCGCCGAGCCGCGCGGAACCGGCGGTGCCGGGCCGCTGACCGGGCAGCCCGGCCGGGGCGTCACCCTGCGGGCGCGCGCCCTGGCCGTCGGCCGCCTGCCCGCCGGCCGCGGGCCACGCGGGCGCCGCCGTACCGGCGTTCGCCTGGACGGGGGCCGCGACGGGCCCCTGGGCGGGCACCGCGCCCGGACCGCCCGCCGTACCGGCGGGCGTGGGCGCCGCCGCGTCGGCAGCCGGGGCCGCGCCGGTCCCCGGGGCCGCCACCTCGCCCGGGCCGTCGGCCGAACCGCGGGCCGCGGGCCAGGCAGGGGCCGCCGTAAGGGAGTTCGGCCTGCCGGCCGGGCCGCCGGCAGGCTGCCCTCCCACGGCAGGCTGCCCTCCGGCCACGGCAGGGGAGCCGCCGGGCGTGCGGTCGTCGCCGGGCCCGGCCGCCGGCCAGGCCGCGCGCGGGTCGCGCGGGTCCGGGGTGCTGCCCCAGGAGACCTTCTGGTCGCGCTCGCCGCCGAAACCGGTCTGGCGGTCCGTGCTCGCCTGCCAGGCCGACGCGGGCTCCTGCCGGGCGGCGGGAGCGGACGCGGGCTCCTGCCGGGCGGCGGGGGCGGGGTCGGCGGCGGAGGCGGGGTCGGCGGCGGAGGCGGGCTCCGCCGCGGCGGGGCTGGGGGCGGGGTCCTCGTCCAGGAAGACCGGGCCGGTCTCCTCGACCGCGGGCACGACGGGCAGCGAAGGCGCCGGGGCCGGGCTCGGGACCAGGTGGGGGGCGACGGAGACGGGCGGGCCGGGAAGCGCCTCGCCCTCCTTGGGCGCGGGCCGGCTCGTACCGGGAACCCACGCACCGCCGTTCCAGTACCGGATGTACCCGGGAATCGAAGGATCCGGGTAGTAGCCCGCCTGCGGTACCTCTCCGCCGCCTCCAGGTGGAGTAGCCACTGCCCCGACTCCGTTCAGTCACAACGTCTTTGATCCGTCGGGCCGCGCCCCGTTCGCGCACCGTCCGCGCCACGCCCAGGGAGGACAGTAACGAAGAACGCCCCCGCAAGGACAAGGAGCCCGCCAGAAAGGCCGCCTTCGAGGGACAGCTCCTTCTTTTCGTCACTCAGCGTGATTCTCGGGCCCGCGCCCCGAGGCCCGGAGAAAATTCTCCAGAAATCTTCGCGAAGTCGCGTCATGACTCCGCCCGACCCCGCTCTCTCCCTGTGAAGGCCCACCGCGGGCCGCACCGAGAGAGAGGCAGCACGCCGTGCAGAACACCGAGAACAACGTCGTCGAGCGCGAACTCGAGCTCAAGCTCGTCCTCTCCCCCGAGCGCTCGATCCCCGTCCCCGCCCGCCTCGCCTACCGCGTGGACGACCCGTACGCGGTCCACATCACCTTCCACGTCGGCTCCGAGTACCCCGTCAACTGGACCTTCGCCCGCGAGCTCCTCGTGGAGGGCGTCTTCCGGCCCTGCGGCCACGGCGACGTCCGCATCTGGCCGACGAAGGTGGACAGCCACAACGTGATCCTCATGGCCCTGTCGTCACCCGACGGCGACGCCCTCCTGGAGGCGCCGTCGGCGCAGGTGTCCGCCTGGCTGGAGCGGACCCTGCGCGCCGTCCCGCCGGGCACGGAGGCCGAGCAGCTCGGCATCGACGACGGTCTCGCCGAACTGCTCGCGAGCACCGTCGCGGCCGACGAGCTGTGGCTGCGCGACCCGTGGCCGTCGGACGAGTCCACGGACGGTGAGGCGTGAGGCCGGGACCGGCCCCCGCGCCGACACCGGCAGCCGGCCCCGGTCCGGCCCCCGCCCCGCCGCCCGCGGGCTCACCCGAGGGCTCAGAAGAGCTTGCCCGGGTTCAGCAGGCCCAGCGGGTCGAAGGTGTTCTTGATCCCGCGCTGCAGCTCCACGCCCACCGGCCCCAACTCCCGTGCCAGCCACTCCTTCTTCAGCACGCCCACCCCGTGCTCCCCCGTGATCGTGCCGCCGAGTTCCAGGCCGAGCGCCATGATCTCGTCGAAGGACTCCCGCGCCCGCCGCGACTCGTCCTCGTCGGCGTGGTCGAAGCAGACGACGGGGTGCGTGTTGCCGTCGCCGGCGTGTGCGCAGACCCCGATGGTCAGCCCGTACTTCTCGGCGATCGCCCTCGTGCCCGTGAGCATCGCGGCGAGCTTCGTGCGCGGCACGCACACGTCGTCGATCATCGTGGCCGTCCTGATCGTCTCCAGGGCCGTGAGCGCGAGCCGGCGCGCCTGGAGGAGCAGGTCGGACTCGGCGACGGAGTCGGCCGGTACGACCTCGGTGGCGCCCGCGGCCCGGCACAGCTCCGCCACCGCGGCCAGATCGGCACCCGGTTCCGGGGTGTCGAAGGCGCACAGCAGCAGTGCCTCGGTCGTGTCGGGCAGCCCCATGTGGGCGAGCTTGTTGACGGCCCGGACCGTGGTGCCGTCCATGAGTTCGAGGAGCGACGGCGTATGGCCGCGCTCCATGATCGCGCAGACGGCCGCACAGGCCGCCTCCGCCGAGGGGAACTCGGCGGCGAGCGCGAGCTGCGCCGGCGGCTGCGGCCGGAGCGCGAGGACCGCTCCGACAACGATGCCGAGGCTGCCCTCGGAGCCGACGAAGAGCCGGGTGAGGTCGTAACCCGCGACGCCCTTGGCGGTGCGCCGGCCGGTCCGCAGCAGCCGCCCGTCGGCGAGGACGACGTCCAGGCCCAGCACGTACTCGGCGGTGACCCCGTACTTCACGCAGCACAGGCCGCCGGACGCGGTGCCGATGTTGCCGCCGATGGTGCACTGTTCCCAGCTGGAGGGGTCCGGCGGGTAGGAGAGGCCGTGTGCGGCGACGGCACGGGAGAGGGCGGCGTTGACGACACCCGGTTCGACGACGGCGATCCGGTCGACCGGGTTGATCTCCAGGATGCGGTCCATCTTCACCAGGGACAGGACGATGCAGCCGTCGGAGGCGTTCGCGGCACCGGACAGTCCCGTGCGGGCGCCCTGCGGGACGACCGGGACGCGCAGCTCGGTCGCGGTGCGCATGACGTGCTGGACCTGCTCGACGGTGCGCGGGAGCACGACGGCCGCGGGGGTGCCGGCCGTGCAGAAGCTCGCCATGTCGTGGGCGTAGGAGACGGTGACGTCCGGGTCGGTGAGGACCGCGTCGTCGGGGAGCCCGGCGCGCAGCCGCGCCACGAGGTCGTTCCAGTGAAGATCGTCCATGCGTCCAGCGTGGCACCCGGGGCCATCGGTGTGAACCCGCCGGAGCGGCTGCTCGTGTGCTCTTCGTACAGCGGCGGCCGGGCGCACAGTGAGCGCCATGAAGACCGAGAACGTGTCGAGGGCGGTCCTCGCGGGCGGGGTGGCGGCGGTGCTCGCGGCGACGGCGCTGCTGTACGTGCCGGACCTGTTCGGCGGGACGCCGCCGGCCCCGCCCGGGCCCGCCGAACGGGCGGCGAACGCGGCGAACGCGGGGGCGCAGGCGGCACTGCCGGATCTGGTCGCGCTGATCGGCGACCGGGAGGAGTGGCTGCGGGCCCACCCCGATGACGAGGCGTCATGGGCGGTGCTCGGCACGGCCTATGCGGAGCGCGGATCGCGACGCGGGGACGCCGCGGACTTCCCGCGCGCGGAGAAGGCCCTGCGGCGCTCCCTCGCGGTGCGGCCGGCCCGGGAGGGCAACCTGGACGCCCAGCTGGGGCTGGCGGCCCTGGCGAACGCCCGCGGCGACTGGAAGGCGGCGAAGCAGTGGGGCGAGCGGGTGCGCGCGGCGAACCCGAAGCGCTGGTCGGCGTACCCGGTGCTCATCGACGCGTACAACGGTCTGGGCGACTACAAGGCGGCCGAGAAGGCGACGCAGTCCCTGGCCGAGCTGCACTCCGGGGCGGCGGTCGCCGCACGCTCGGCGCAGCAGTTCCGCAACCGCGGCTGGCGCGAGGACGCGGGCGCGGCGGCCCTGGACGCGGTGGCGCTCGCCGAGTCGGGCGCGGACAAGGCGGCGGCCCTGGCGCGGCTCGGCGACCTCGCGTGGGAACGGGGCGAGCCGGCGGAGGCCCTGGCGCAGTACGGCACGGCGCTGCGCCTCGTACGGGACCACGGCCCGTCGCTGGCCGGCCGGGCGCGGGCGCTCGCGGCCCTGGGCCGGCCTCAGGAGGCCCTGCGCGAGTGGCGGGCGGCGCTGCGGGTGCTGCCGCTGCCGGAGTACGTCCTGGAGGCCGCCGAGCTGGACGAGTCGCTCGGCAGGGACGGGGACGCGCGGGCGGGCTACGAGCGTCTGCGGACCGGCTCCTGGGTGGGTGCGGAGGCGGTGCTCGGCCTGTTCGAGGCGGACCACGGCGAACCGGCGGAGGCGGTGCGTCGGCTGCGCGCCGAGTGGGCGCGGGGGCACCGTTCGGTGCAGGTCGCGGACGCGCTGGGTTGGGCGCTGTACCGGTCGGGGGCGCCCCGGGAGGCCCTGGAGTACACCAGGAAGGCCACCGACGAGGGGTTGCGCAGCGCGCTCTTCGCGTACCACCGCGGGGAGATCGAGCGGGCCCTGGACGACCTCGGCCCGGCCCGCCGCCACCTCGCGGAGGCCCTGCGCATCAACCCGTCCTTCTCGCCGCTCCTCGCACCCCGCGCGCGGCAGACCGTCGCGGCCCTCGGCGAACCCCCGGACGACCTCCCCCCGGACGTCCGCCAGGAACCGGAGAAGGAACCGGAGAAGACCCCGCCCCCGGCAAAGCCCACCGCCCCGGCACCACACCCATAGCCCGACGCCGCGCCCGTGGCCCGGCACCACACCCACCAGCCGAGCGCCGCGCCCATGGGCGGGGCCGCACCCATGGGCGGGGGCGGGGGCCATGGGGCGGGGGCGGCGCCCATGGGGCGGGGGCGGGGGCCATGGGGCGGGGGCGGCGCCCATGGGGCGGGGGCGGCGCCTATGGGCGGGGGCCATACCCACAGCCCGGCACCGCGCCCGTGGGCCGGGGCGCCACTACGGGTGCCGCGCCGGAAGACCGTGGGCCGACGGGGCCGAGGTCTCCGACCCCGGCCCCGGTCGTGGGCGCGTTGACGCCCCGGGCGAGCCCCCCGTAACCCGCCCGGGGCGTGGAAGGGGCCCGGCCCGGGGTGTCCACCCGGGCCGGGCCCCTCCGTATGGGGGAGCTGCGGCTAGAGGTTGCCGCGCCGCTCCTGCTCCCGCTCGATCGCCTCGAACAGGGCCTTGAAGTTGCCCTTGCCGAAGCCCATCGAGCCGTGCCGCTCGATGATCTCGAAGAAGACGGTCGGGCGGTCCTGCACCGGCTTGGTGAAGATCTGGAGCAGGTAGCCGTCCTCGTCGCGGTCGGCGAGGATCTTCAGCTCGCGCAGGGTGTCGATCGGCACGCGGGTCTCGCCGACCCACTCGCCGAGGGTGTCGTAGTACGAGTCCGGGGTGTCGAGGAACTGCACGCCCGCCGCCCGCATCGAGCGGACGGTCGCGACGATGTCGTTCGAGGCGAGCGCGATGTGCTGGACGCCGGCGCCGCCGTAGAACTCCAGGTACTCGTCGATCTGCGACTTCTTCTTCGCGATCGCCGGCTCGTTGATCGGGAACTTCACCTTGAGGGTGCCGTCGGCGACGACCTTCGACATCAGCGCCGAGTACTCGGTCGCGATGTCGTCGCCCACGAACTCCTTCATGTTCGTGAAGCCCATGACCTTGTTGTAGAAGCCGACCCACTCGTTCATGCGGCCGAGCTCGACGTTGCCGACGCAGTGGTCGATGGCCTGGAAGGTGCGCTTGGCCGGCGGCTCGACCATCGGCTTGGCGGCGACGTAACCCGGCAGGTAGGGGCCGTCGTAGCCGGAGCGGTCGACGAGGGTGTGGCGGGTCTTGCCGTACGTGGCGATGGCGGCCAGGACGACCGTGCCGTGCTCGTCCTTGAGCTCGTACGGCTCGACGAGGCCGGTCGCGCCCTGCCCGACGGCGTGGGCGTAGGCGGCGCGCGCGTCCGGCACCTCGATCGCCAGGTCGATGACGCCGTCGCCGTGCTCGGTGACGTGGTCCGCGAGGAAGCGGCCCCAGTCGGTGGACGCCTTGATGACGGAGGTGAACACGAAACGGGCGGAGCCGTTGGTGAGGACGTAGCTCGCGGTCTCGCGGCTGCCGTTCTCCGGTCCGGAGTAGGCGACGAGCTTCATGCCGAAGGCCGTGGAGTAGTAGTGCGCGGCCTGCTTGGCGTTGCCGACGGCGAAGACGACCGCGTCCATTCCCTTCACCGGGAAGGGATCGGCCTCACGCGCGGTGTTCGGGGTGTGGTCAATGGTCTCAGTCATGGCAGCAGAGTCCCGCCGTCCGGCAAGCTGCGCAATAGTTTCTTGTTCCACTGGTCAATCTGCTCAGCGACCGGCCAGTATGGGCGTGCGACTTGTACATGATGACCACTGGGAGACCGTGATGGCGATCGATCATCTGGACGGGCGACTGATCGTGCTGCTCGCGGAGGAGCCCCGGATCGGGGTCCTGGAGGCCTCGCGCCGGCTCGGGGTGGCGCGCGGCACGGTCCAGGCGCGGCTCGACCGGCTCCAGTCGAACGGGGTGGTCCGCGGCTTCGGACCCCAGGTCGATCCGGCCGCCCTCGGCTACCCGGTGACGGCCTTCGCGACGCTGGAGATCAAGCAGGGCCAGGGCGCCGACGTGCGGGGGCACCTGGCGACCGTGCCGGAGGTCCTGGAGCTGCACACCACCACCGGGCACGGGGACATGCTGTGCCGGCTCGTGGCCCGTTCCAACGCCGATCTCCAGCGGGTCATCGACCGGGTCGTCGGCTTCGACGGGATCGTGCGGGCCTCCACGGCGATCGTCATGGAGAACCCCGTCCCGCTGCGGATCATCCCGCTGGTGGAGCAGGCCGCGACGGAGGGCTGACCGGGACCTCGGGGCACCGTCCCCAGAGTTGCAAAGGACTCTCTGCAAAAAACCCTTGCAGAGGGTTCTTTGCAACTCTAGTGTGGAGTCATGCCCGAGAAGCCCGCCCCCACTCCCGAAGGACGGCCCGCACCGCGGATGCTCGACCCGCGCTCGCTGCGCGGGCTCGCCCACCCGCTGCGCATCCAGCTCCTGCGCGCCCTGCGGCACCACGGACCCGCCACCGCCTCCCAACTCGCCGAGCGACTCGGCGAGTCCAGCGGCGCCACCAGCTACCACCTGCGCCAGCTCGCCGCCCACGGCTTCGTCGAGGACGCCCCCGAGCGGGGCAAGGGGCGGGAGCGGTGGTGGAAGGCGGCCCAGGGAGGCACGTCCGTCGACGAGGCGCTGTTCACGAACCCGGACCCGGAGGTCCAGGGCGCCGTCGAGGTCTTCCTCTACGAGATCGCCAACATCCACACCCAGGAGCTCAACACCTACCTCGGCACCCGTCACCAGTTCCCCGACGCGTGGAGCGGCGCCTCCGACCTCAGCGACTTCACGCTCCACCTGACGGCCGAGCGGCAGCGCGAGCTCAACGAGAAGATCCACAAGCTGATCGACGAGTACACGGACCTCGGCGACCCGGAATCCGCCGACACCCAGCGCGTCCGGATGCACCTGCACGCCTTCCCCCAGCACGGCTCGAACTGACCGCTCACCGAACGGAAAGGCCACGCCCATGCACCCCGACGTCCATCTGACGCTGCACCGCCTGACCGCCGCCGAACTCCAGGACGCGGCGGCCAGCGCCGCCCCCACCACTCCCGTACGGGTCCAACTCGGCTGGAAGCTCGTCGAGTTCGGTCTCCGGCTCGCCGTCCCGCGGCCCGCCGCCGCCCGCGCCGCACTGCACGCCGCCGTCTGACCCGGCCGACCGAGCCGACCCGGCCGACCCGATCCCGCCCACCGAGCCGACCCAGCCGACCCGATCCCGCCCACCGAGCCGACCCGGCCGACCCGATCCAGCCCACCGAGCCCGACCCAGCCGATCCAGCCCACCGAGCCGACCGAGCCGACCGAATCCGGGGGGATCCACCGTGCGCTCCCGCACACCACTGGCCACCGTCCTGGCCGCCAACGCCATCTCCATCAGCGGCAATTCACTCACCCTCATCGGCGTCCCGTGGTTCGCCCTGGAGACCACGGGAAGCCCCGGCAAGGCCGGCCTCGTCGCCTTCTGCGCCGCCGTGCCGGTCGTCGTGTCCGCCATCGTCGGCGGCCCGGTCATCGACCGGATCGGCCGCCGGCGCGTCTCCGTCGCCTCCGACCTCGTCTGCGCCCTCGCACTCGCCTCGATCCCCCTGCTCAACCAGGCCGGCGTCCTGAAGTTCTGGATGCTGTGCGCCCTGATGGCCCTGACCGGCCTGTTCCACGCGCCCGGCGAGACCGCCCGGCACGTCCTCATCCCCGACCTGGCGCGGCGCGCCGACACCCCTCTCACCCGCGCCGCCAGCCTCTACGACGCCGTCTCGCGCGGCGCCCGGATGACCGGCGCCGCCGTCGCCGGCATCCTGGTGGCGCTCATCGGCGCCGACACCGTGCTGTACGTCGACGCCGCCACCTTCGGCGTCTCCGCGCTGCTCGTGCTCGCGGGCCTGCGGGGCATACCGTCCGCCGAACCGCTGCGCGGGGCGCCGCCGCTGTCCCTCGCCGCCTACCGGGCCGATCTGCGCGAGGGCTACTCCTTCCTGCTGCGCACCCGGCTGCTGCTCGGCATCAATCTGATGGTGATGATCACCAACGGCCTCGGGCAGAGCTGGAACTCGGTGCTCCTGCCCGTCCACGCCCGCGAGGAGCTGGGCGGTTCGGCCGCGCTCGGACTGCTCGTCGCCGTGTTCGGCGGCTGCGCCCTGACCGGCGCGCTGCTCTACGGGGCCTTCGGACACCGCTTCCCGCGCCGCCCGGTGTTCGCGATCGGCTTCCTGCTCGTCGGCACCCCGCCGTACCTGGTCGCCGCCTTCACGGACACGACCCTGCCCCTGCTCGTGGCGATGGCCCTCGGCGGTCTCGGGGCCGGTGTGCTCAACCCGATCCTCGCCACCGTCTTCTACGAGATGGTCCCCGACGAGCTGCGCACCCGCGTCGGCGGCGCCAGCACCGCGAGCGTGCTGCTGACCACCCCGCTCGGCGGGCTCGCGGCGGGCTTCCTGGTCGAACGGGCGGGCCTCACCACGGCCCTGGTGGTCTGCGCCGCGATCTTCTTCCTCGCCACGCTCGCACCGCTGGTCCTCCCTTCGTGGAAGGGGCTGGACGCCGCCGCCCGGGCGGGCGGCGACGACCCGGCCGTCAGCAGCTCGGGACCTTCGACTCCTGCCCCTGCTCCAGGGCCCGCAGGGACGACACCGCGTCGCTGAGCCCGGTCACCGGGACCAGGCGGAGCCCCTTCGGCCGCTCCGCCTCGGCCTGGGAGCACTCGTCCTTCGGCACCAGGAAGACGGTGGCCCCGTCGCGGGCCGCGGCCTGCGTCTTCAGGGAGACCCCGCCGACGGCCCCGACCGTGCCGTCCGGCTCGATCGTGCCCGTGCCGGCGACGGTCCTGCCGCCGGTGAGGTCGCCGCCGTCGCCGTCCCCGTCGATCTTGTCGACGATGCCCAGGGAGAACAGCAGGCCGGCGCTGGGCCCGCCGATGTCCGCGAGGTGGAGCTGCACCTTGACCTTGTTCGGGTCCAGCTTCAGATAGTCGAGGGCGGCCAGGGTCGCCGCGTCCTGCGACTCCTTCATCTGACCGAGGTTGTGCTGCTCGATCTCCTTGTCGGACTTGCCCGGCGGGTAGACCGAGGACTTCGGCAGAACCGCCCGGTCCGTGCGGAACCAGGCGTCGGCCACCTCGCCGACATCGATCGACTCCGACGGACCGGTCGCCAGGATCGTCGTCATCCGCAGCTGCCCGTCGGTCGGGCGGACCGGGACGCCGGAGATGGTGATCACCTCGCGCCCCTGGTCCTTGCCGAGCACGTCGGCGGTCGTGCCGGGCTGTGCGATCGAGAACGGCAGCGGCGCGAGCCCGGCGACGGCGAGCAGCGCGACGACGGGCAGGGCGCAGAGCGCGAGGGCACGGTTGCGCGGGAGACCAGCGAGACGGGAGAGCACGCCCCCAATCTACTGGGCGGCCGCCGGGACGCCTCCTAGGCCGGATGGGCGTCGAAGAAGGTCCCGAGCCGTCGGCGCACCCTCGCCACCGTCCGGGCGGGGGCGCCCGTGCCGACCAGCGCGGCCCGCGTACCGGCCGTCACGAGCCCGGCGTCCTGGAGCTGCGGGACGAACGCCGCGTAGTCCGTGAAAGCCCAGTGGCCGGCTGCCGGGAGCAGGGCGCGGTGGCCGGGCAGGCCGGACCAGGAGCGTTCGAGGCGGGCGGCGCCGTCGAAGCCGTCGGTGCGGAAGAGCAGCAGGGGCCGGTCGAAGCCGTCCAGGGGAGCCAGGTCCAGATGGCCCTCCAGGTTCGCCACGGCGCAGATCCGGGCGTCGGCGTGGGCCGCGTACACGGTCGCGGTGCCGCCCGCCGAGTGCCCGTAGGCGCCGATCCGGCCCCGGTCCATGACGGGGGCGAGAGGGAGGCCGCCCAGCCGGTCGAGGACGAACCTCAGGTCCGCGACCCGGGTGCCGACCATCGTCCGGAAGGTCGCCGGGTCCGGCGGGCCGAGCAGGACGGTGGCCCGTACCCCGCCGGGGAGCTCCACCTGGCTCGCGTCGCCGGGATGGTCGACCAGGACGACCACCCGGCCGTGACTCGCCAGGTCCTCGGCGAGGCTCGTGCCGAGGGTCCGCGAGTCCCCGCCGCCGGGGCTGTACAGCAGCACCGGCCGCCGGCCCGGCAGCGGCGGCGCGTCGACGTGCCCGTGGGTGAGCACGGCGCCCCAGTCCACCGCCCCGGCCTCGGGGAGCCCCGGGTGGACGTACGGGGCGTAGTCGGCGAAGACCCGGGCGGCGGCCGGGGTGAGCTGCGGGGCGCGCGGGCAGCCGCGGACGGTGCGGGCCGGGTAGAGGACGGTGAGCATGACCTCCCGTACCCCGCCCACCCACGGGTCGGTACGGGTCGGGTCGGTCAGGTGGACCGTGTGCAGGCCCACCGGGTGCGGCCCGGTCGGCGCGGGCAGCCGCAGCGGCGGCCGGGCGGCCGGGCCGGCCGCGGCGGGCCCCGCGGTCGGGGGGAGCAGCGCGGCGGCGGCGCCGAGCAGGGCTCCCTTGGCGAGGGTCCGGCGGCTGAGGGCGGAGGCGATGTCGGTCGTCATACCGGGCATCCTTGGGGCGGGGCCGGGCCCGCGCGAAGGTTCAGGCCCTGCCCGAAAGGCTGGCGGACGGCGAGGAGTTGTGCGGGTGCTGCGAATCCACTACACGGCGGACGATCTCGCCCGGGTCCGCTTCGCGCCCCGCCCGGTGCCGCTGCAGGAACTGCACGCGGCCCTGACGACGGCCGTCGCGCCCGGTACCGCCCCGCTGTTCGGACCCTGGCGCGGCCGGGTGCTGCGGGCCCTGCCGGCCGCCGCCGAACCGCTCGCCGACCTGGTCCCGGCGGGCCGGCCGCCGGTCTTCCTGGACGTTCTCGGCGACACCCTCGCCGACGGCTTCGACCGCATCCGCGCCACGGACCCGGGCCTCGTCCGGGCCGAGCTGGAGCGGGTGTACGGGCCGGGGCCCGCGCCCCGCTGGATCCGGGGCCTGCACGCGGGCGAGGAGCCCGCCTGGCGCACCGTGCACCGGGCCCAGCGGGCGGCGTTCGAGGCGGTCCTCGCGCCCGTCTGGCCGGTGGTGCAGGACCTGCACCGCGACGCGTTCGCCCGGTACGCGCTGACGGCCGCGGAACACGGCGTGGCCGCCGCGCTCACGGCCCTGGCCCCGGGCAGCCGCTGCCACGACGGTGTGTGGGAGTGGCCGGGCGCCGCGGTCCGTGACGTCCGCCTCGCCGGCCGGGGCCTGGTCCTGCTCCCGACCTTCCACCACCCCGCGGGCCCGCTCCTGCAGGACCTCCCGGGCCGGCCGGTGGTCCTCACCTGCCCGGTGGGCCCCGGCCTCCCGCCCGTACCGGACGGCCCCGGCGGGCCGGACGAACCGCTCGCGGCGGCCCTCGGCCGCACCCGTGCCGAACTGCTCCGGCTGCTCGCCGAACCCCGGACCACGACCTCGCTGGCCCGCGCGCTCCGCGTCAGCAACGCGACGGCGTCGGCGCACGCGGCGGCGCTGCGAGCGGCGGGGCTGGTGACGACCCGCCGCACCGGCAGGTCGGTGAGCCATCAGCGGACGGCCCTGGGGACGCTGCTCGTCCTGCCGGCGGAAGGACGACCCGGCGGACCGGAGAGCGACCGGCACGGCGGCGGACGCGACAGCGACCCGCACCGCGGCGGACGCGACAGCGACCCGCACGGCGGCGGACGCGACAGCGACCCGCACCGCGGCGGACGCGACAGCGACCCGCACCGCGGCGGACACGACAACGACCCGCACCGCGGCGGACACGACAACGACCCGCACCGCGGCGGACGCGACAGCGACCCGCACGGCGGCGGACGGCGGCCCGGTGGCCGCGCGCTCTAGCGCAGGGCGTCGGCGACCTCCCGGGCCGCGTCGACGACACGGGGGCCGACGCGCTCCGGAACGGCGTCCGCGAGCATGACGACACCGACGCTGCCCTCTATGCCGGTCACGCCGACCAGCGGCGCGGCGGCGCCGCTGGCGCCGGCCTCCAGCTCCCCGTGGGTGAGCGTGAAGCCCGGCTCGGTGAGCTCGCCCAGCCGGGCGGCGAGGATGGCGCGGCCGGCCGCCCCGCGGTCCAGCGGGTGGCGGAAGCCGGCCCGGTAGGCCACGTGGTAGTCGGTCCACGTCGGTTCGACGACGGCGACGGCAAGGGCCTCCGCGCCGTCGACGAGTGTCAGGTGCGCGGTCGCCCCTATGTCCTCGGCGAGCGAGCGCAGCGCGGGCAGCGCCGCCTCCCGCACCAGGGGATGGACCTGGCGGCCGAGGCGCAGCACGCCGAGCCCGACCCTGGCGCGGCCGCCGAGGTCACGGCGTACGAGGGCGTGCTGTTCGAGCGTGGCGAGCAGTCGGTAGACGACGGTCCGGTTCACACCGAGTCGGTTGGACAACTCGGTGACGGTCAGGCCGTGGTCGGTGTCGGCGAGCAGTTTGAGGACTCGAAGTCCCCGGTCGAGCGTCTGGGAGGTCTCCGCGGTCACGACGCCCTCTCCTTCGGAGTGATGTGACAGCGGACTCGTACGAGGGCTGCGGCACCGGTCCCATCGGCGACGCACGTCAGAGGCCGCCGGCAGGACGGGGTACACCGGCTGCGCTCCGCGGCGGCGCTGCCACGGGGCGTTTGCTTGAGGCGGGACAGTAGCGACCGTCTCCGCTCAGCGGAAGACCTCGTCCAGAATCCGGGCGCGTGCGACCGGATACGGGCGGTTCGGGACCCTAAGTCGGCCGAACACGGGACTTTGGATGACAAGACGGGCCGGTCGGGACCCGTGGCGTGGAGCCGCGCGAGGCCCGACCGTGGGGGCGGTCCCCGCCGCTGCGCCCCGTCCCCGCGGGACGACCGAGGCCCGTACGCCGTCGGCGTACGGGCCTCGATAGTGGGCGGCCGCGCGCCGCCACCGGGCGCCGGCGGCCACCGCCCGGCTCACCACCCGCGGATCACCGCATGCGGACCATCGCCCGCGGATCACCGCACGCGGACCATCGCCCGCGGATCACCGCATGCGGGTGGCCCACTCCTGGACCTTCTTGATCCGCTCGCGGATCTGCCCGGCGGTCGCCTCGGCACTCGGCGGCCCGCCGCAGACGCGGCGCAGCTCGGTGTGGATCACGCCGTGCGGCTTGCCGCTCTGGTGAACGTACGCACCGACCATCGTGTTGAGCTGTTTCCTCAGCTCAAGGAGCTCCTTGTGGGAAACGACGGGGCGCCGTTCCGCGGGAAGTTCCAGCAGGTCGGCCTCGGTGTCCGGCTTCTTTCGGCTGTGCGCGATCTGCCGGGCCTGCCGCTTCTGCAGGAGGAGCTGCACCTGGTCGGGTTCGAGGAGCCCGGGGATGCCGAGGTAGTCCTGCTCCTCCTCGCTGCCGGGGTGGGCCTGCATGCCGAACTCGGCGGCGTTGTAGAGCACCCGGTCGAAGACGGCGTCGGACTCCAGTGCCTCGAAGGGCAGCATGTCCTGCTCGCCGGTGTCCTCGTCCTGCTGCTTCTCCGCCTCCGCCATCTCCTTCTCGGACTCGGCGTACGGGTCCTCCTCGCCCTCCTTCTTCGGCCGGTCGAGGACGTGGTCGCGCTCGACCTCCATCTCGCTGGCGAAGCCGAGGAGGCTGGGGATGGTGGGAAGGAACACGGAGGCGGTCTCGCCGCGCCTGCGGGATCGCACGAAACGGCCGACGGCCTGGGCGAAGAACAGCGGTGTCGAGATCGTCGTCGCGTACACGCCGACGGCGAGACGCGGCACGTCGACGCCCTCGGACACCATGCGGACCGCGACCATCCAGCGGGCGGTGTTGTCGCTGAACTCGTCGATACGGCCCGAGGCGCCGGCGTCGTCGGAGAGGACGACGGTGGCCTTGGTGCCGGTGATCTCGCGGATCAGCTTGGCGTACGCGCGGGCCGAGTCCTGGTCGGAGGCGATGACCAGGCCGCCGGCGTCCGGAATGGACTTGCGGACCTCGGTCAGGCGCTGGTCGGCGGCCCGCAGCACGTTCGGCATCCAGTCGCCGCGCGGGTCGAGGGCGGTGCGCCAGGCCTGGGAGACCGCGTCCTTGGTCATCGGCTCGCCGAGCCGGGCGGCGATCTCGTCCCCGGCCTTGGTGCGCCAGCGCATGTTGCCGCTGTAGGAGAGGAAGATGACCGGCCGGACGACGCCGTCGCCGAGCGCGTTCCCGTAGCCGTAGGTGTAGTCGGCGGAGGACCGCCGGATGCCGTCGTTCCCCTCCTCGTACGTGACGAAGGGAATGGGGTTGGTGTCGGACCGGAAGGGCGTACCGGTCAGGGCGAGCCGGCGGGTCGCGGGCTCGAAGGCCTCCAGGCAGGCCTCGCCCCAGGACTTGGAGTCTCCGGCGTGGTGGATCTCGTCGAGGATGACGAGGGTCTTGCGCTGTTCGCTGCGGTTGCGGTGGAGCATGGGCCGCACGCCGACGCCGGCGTACGTGATGGCGATCCCGTCGTACTCCTTGCTGAGCGGCCCGGCGCTGTAGTCGGGGTCCAGCTTGATCCCTATCCGCGCCGCTGCCGCCGCCCACTGCTTCTTGAGGTGCTCGGTGGGGGCGACGACCGTGACCTGCTGCACCACGTGGTGGTGCAGCAGCCAGGACGCGAGGGTCAGCGCGAAGGTGGTCTTGCCGGCGCCGGGCGTGGCGACCGCGAGGAAGTCACGAGGCTGCTCCTGGATGTACTTCTCCATCGCGCCCTGCTGCCAGGCTCGCAGCTTGTTGGCGGTGCCCCAGGGGGCACGGCCGGGGAAGGCGGGAGAGAGGTGATGAGAGGAGGTGGCGGTAGTAGTCACGATCTCCGGTTCGACGCTCGTCCAGATATGACAACCGGGCCACCTTACCGGTGCGGCCGGCCCGACCCCGTAGGAACGAGCCCGCGCCGCCCCTCCTTGAGACGGTCCTCACAGCTCCCGGAGCCGCCCGGCGATGTCCGTTATGTCCGCGAGCTCACCGGCGGCGACCGCCACGACCAGGTCGTACGCGCGATCGAGGTCGACGTCGGCGAGATCGACCCCGTTGACGCCGAGGAAGACGGCGGCCGACAGCCAGGCCGCCCGCTTGTTGCCGTCGACGAAGGGATGGTTCGAGGCGATCGCGTGCAGCAGCACGGCGGCCTGCTCGTGGACGTCGAGATACGCGCTCTCGCCGAACATGCGCGCCCGCGGCCGGTGCACGGCCGACTCGAGCAGGCCGGGCGCGCGCAGCTCGGGCTCGCCGTCCCCGGTGAACGCGATCCTCGCGATCTCCGTGACCTCGGCGACGGTCAGGAACCGGCCCCCGCTCATTCCCCGAGCCTCCTCAGCAGCACCTGGTGACGCCCGGCGAGCCGCAGCGCCTCGTCCCGTACGCGGGAGGCCTCGACCTCCACGTAGCGCCGCACGGCCTCGCCGACGAGCTCGTCGACGGAAACGCCCCGCGCGTCGGCGAGATCGGCGACGGCGCCGCCGGCGGGGAGGGTGAAGGCGGAGGTGGAGGTGGAGGTGTTGGGGGACATGAGGGGACGGTAGTGGGGTGGGCCGGAGGGAGGCCAACGGGTTCCGGCACGGCGGGCGGGGCGTTCCAGCGGGGGTACGGGGCGGGGCGGACGGCGCTACGTGGGACGCCAGGGGGCGGGGGCGGGGCGGGATGGATGCTGCGACGCGGCGCGCCTCAGGGGGGGCGTGGGGGCGGGCGGACGCTGCTGCGCGGCGCAGGGGGCGGACGCCGCGACGCGGCGCAGAGGGGAGGACGCTGCTGCGCCACTCGCCCGGGAGCGACGTCGCTACTCCACGTAGCGGGTCACCGGGGCCGCCGGAACGCCCTGGTGGTGGTCAGGGGCGCCGCTACGCCACGTGCTCCTGCCCCCGTACGCCCAGCCGCGTGGCCACCCACGCGCCCACCGCGGCGACGCCCGCCATGGGCAGGAAGACGGCGGCGAAGGCGGCCGGGTGGGACCCGGTCGAGGCGCCGGCGGAGACCGCGTGCCCGACCGCTCCCCCGCCGAGGGCGGCGAAGGCGGCCCCGCCGGCGGCGAGGAGCAGGACGTTGGACAGGCCGTCCGAGATCTGGAGGGCGGCGGAGTTCGCGCCGGCCTCCTCGGGCGCGGAGAGCTTGAGCAGCAGGACGCTGGTCGAGGCGATGACCATGCCCATGCCGAAGCACCCGAAGGCCCAGGCCACGGCCACGATCCACACGGGCACGGCGGTGATCAGGACGCTCGGGGCGGTCGCGACTGCGGCGGCGACGAGCACCATTCCGCCGACGACGAGCCGCTCCCGGTACGGCTCGGTGCGCGGCCGGGACTGGACCCAGGAGCCGAGCGCCCAGGTGGCGCCGCCGACGGCGAGGGAGAGCCCGGCGAGGGTGGGGCTGAGGCCGCGCTGGGTGACCAGCATGAGCGGCACGAACGACTCGGCCGCGATGAAGGATCCGGCGGCGATCCCGCGCAGCAGCACGACGGACGGCAGGCCGCGCGCCGCCCGGTAGGTACCGCGTGGCAGCAGCCCCCGTACGGCGGGAACGAGCAGCGCGGCGCCGGCGAGGGCGGGCAGCACGGAGATCCAACGCAGCTCCTGTCCGGCGTACTGGAGCAGGCCGGCGCCCAGGGATATGCCGAGGGCGAGCCGGATCCGCCGCCGGTCCCACGGCGCCACGGGGGCGTCGGGAGCGGCGGGCCCGGAGGCGGTGCGCCGTATCGCGGGGAGGGCGAGCGCCAGCGGGAACACGACGAGGACGGGGATGCCGAGGAAGACCCACCGCCATCCGAGGTGCTCGGTGATCGTCCCGGAGGCCAGCGGCCCGACGACGGAGGGCACGATCCAGCCGGCGGCGAAGGCCGCCATCATCGCGGGCCGGAGGTGTTCCTCGTAGGCGCGGCTGATCACCACGTACAGCGACACGATCACGAGCCCGCCGCCCAGCCCCTGAACGGCCCGCCCGAGGATGAACAGCCACATGTCGGCGGCCGTACCGGAGAGCACCAGTCCGGCGGCGAAACAGCTCATGCCGCCGGCGAGCGGCCCGAGCGGGCCGCCGCGGTCGGACCACTGCCCGGAGAGGACCATGCCGAAGAGGCTGGTGGTGAAGTACGCGGAGAAGGCGAAGGCGTAGACGGAGACACCGTTCAGCTCGCGTGCGGCGACCGGCATGGCGGTGCCGACGGCGGTCGCCTCGAAGGCGACGACGAGGACCACGGAGACGATGCCGATACTGAGCGCCCGGTGGGCCCGATCGAGCACGGATCCGCCGCCGACCGGGACGGGCGGTGCGGCGGCGGGATTCGGCGCGACGTCGGCGTCGCGCGGTTCGAGGGCGCTCATACGCCTCAGAGTAAGGGCCGTATCCAGTTTTGGCCCCTGTCGGGAGTCGTATCCGCACTGCCCCGATGGTCCTACGCCCGGCGCCCTGTGAACGCGGCATGGCAGTCATGTTGCGCCCCCGCCGAAACCCTTGAGCCCTCGCCAGGCCCCCGCCTAACGTCTTTCTCGTCACCACCAAGACCGTGTGCCCGAGTGGTTGAGGGGCTCGCCTGCAAAGCGAGTTACGTGGGTTCAATTCCCGCCACGGTCTCTAGCGCCTTGACCAGGCGAAAGGAAAGGGCGGCACCTCTCACAGGGTGCCGCCCTTTCCTTCGCCCGTCTCAGTTTCCGTCTCATTGGGGCATGACCCGGATACGCCAGAAACCCGCCACGGAATGATCTTGTGTTGTTGAACGCCTTGCCCCGCCATCCGTACAGCCCGGTGTCGGGGACCGCGCATTCATGCCACGCGGAAGGCTCCTGACGCCCACTCCCTGGTCATCTCGTCGCTTCCGCAGCAACGCCCGGCTGCGTCCGGGTCCGCATACCCCAGCGGGCCAGAGATGGGCCGGCGGCACCCAGCATGGCGAAGAACAACGCCAGCAGCATCCAGCCCGCCGTGCCGAGGCCCAGCACCACTGTCGTGAGGATCGCAGGGGCAAGAGCCTGACCCGCATTGAAGCCGAGGCCGAAGACACCTTGGTACTGGCCCTGGGCATGGTCGGGGGCAAGACCGAAACCCAGGGCGAAGGCCGCCGAGGATTCCCAGACCTCTCCAAGGCTATGGACGAAGATCGCCACCAGGACCAGTCCTGCTGCCGCCCAGACAGGGGCGTACGCCGCCAACGCCATCATCGGGCAGCTGACGAGGAAGAGCAGCCCCGCAGTGCGAAACGCCCTGCCCCCGTCGTACGGGGTCTCGATACGGGAGCCGATCCTGGTCTGCATCAGTACGCAGAAGGCGGAATTGACTGCGAACAGTGCGGCCACCGTCCAACGCGGCGCTTCGGTGTGCTCGGAAATCCAGATCGGCAGGAGCAGGGAGACCACCGGGTACTGCAGTCCCATGGCCCCGTAGAGGGCGGTGAACGTCAGGAACGGACGGTCCGCGAAGACAAGCCAGCGACGCTGCTGCGGCGGCGCTGCCAGCACCGGATAGCGGGGCAGCAGAAGCAGAAGCACCCCGCACAGGGCGAAGCTCGCCGCGTTGCCGAGAATCAGCGTGACATAGGCGCCGCGGGTGTCCGCGGCCAACGCCAGCCCGGCACCCACCGTTCCCAGGATGACGCCCAGGTTGACGAAGGTCCGCAGCTTCGCCCGGAAGAGGGCCGGTCGCTCACCCCCGACCCGGACCACCAGAGCCCCCCACGCCGCCCCTCCGACCGCCGCGGCGATCTGGTCGACCGTCGCGATGATCGTGAGCGCGGCCCAGCTCTCGACGAGGACGAGGGCCGCCATCGACACCGCCTGGACCGCGAGGGCCAGCATCATGATCACGCGTGCGCCGCGCCGGTCGGCGAGATGACCCCCAGGTATCCCCGCGCACAAGCCGATCACTCCGGCGATGGTGAGCGCCGCGCCGACCTGCGCCGCGGGCAGGCCCACGACCAAGGTGAAATAAAGCGCCGACGCCGCGTTGAACAGACCATTGCCGACCCGGTTGACGAAACTGGCGGCGACCAGCACGCGCTCCGGCCCGCTGTCCCCCGCCATCCGGCCTATTCGACCTGCTAAACCGCCCCTGATCATGGACCGCAGGCTAACAGCGCCGCAGAACCCGCCGCAGTCGTACGAAGATCGCGTGCGATGAGGCCCACGACGGCCCTCTCGGGGACACCGAGGACGAGGAGGACCGTGGCGGCCGTGTGGCGCGCGTCGTGCAAACGCCCGTCCCGGACCTTCGCCTCCACGAGCAGAGCCTTCCACTCGGCCCGGTCAGGAGGAAGCCACCGTCGAGATCCACGTCCTCCCACATCAGGCCGAGCACTTCCCCTTGACGCAGTCCGAGGGCGAGCGCGACGGCCCAGCGGGCGGAGTTGCGGTGCCGAGCAGCAGCCTTGAGCAGCCGCTGGACCTCTTGAACACTGTTGGGCTCCACCTCGTACTCCCCTGAGAGAGCCGCCCCCTTCGGTTTCAGTGCGCCGCCCTACCGCTTCGGCTGGAAGACGGGCTTGTCGGAGAGCCCGGCGTTGTTGGCGCAGCCGAGCTCCTTGACGAGGGCGAGGGTGACGGAGTGGAGAACCGTGAGGTTGGCTTCGCGGATGGCGGGGGTGTCGGGGAGCTTGGAGGCATTGAAGCGGAGGCTGCCCCGAATGCGAGCGGGCCGTTCCTGGGAACCGTTGAACCGAGGGCTCACACAAGTGGTGAAGATATAGGCCTTCCCGGGTCCCGACCATGCTTCTCGTCCCATTCCGTACGGATGAAGTCCGATGGGGTGGGCGTCTCCGATGAGGTCTCTGTCGTCGTAGCGACCGAAGAAGATATCGACCCGGTCTGTACTGTCAGCCGGCGAAGTGCTGCACAGACGGCGACTCCGCGACCGTAGCCCCCCGGCGTCATAGTCCTCTGCGAGTTGACCCACGACCCGACTCAGTCCTCCGGTCGGGTCATCGTCAAACCTCTTGGTCCTCAGCACCGCCTCCAAGGCACGGGCCGCCACGGGGGAAAGCGTGCCGTCGCACTGCAGGGCAGCAATGACACGCGGAGGCCCCGGCTTCTCTCCACCGCTGCACGCGGTAAGGATCAGGCAAGACGTCAACCCCGCGGTTACGGACCTGATCGTTCTACGCACGATCGCCCCTGCCTCCATCGTGTGATCAGCCCGTCTCCGGGGCGTTCCCGGTCTGGCCTGCGAAGGAGTTGCCCTTCGAATAACCGCTGTCCACATCCGCAATGAGGTCCTGCTTGAAATCGCCGCTCACGTGGGCTCGATGCACCTTGACGAACTGCTTCATGGGTGACTCGGCTCCGTCCCTGCCGGCTAGATAGATGGCCCTTCTGTCGTCGTGGATCTTGCCCTCCATGGACTCCTTGTGATCGTCGACGGCCTTCTCGGACCGATCCCCGATGACCTGCCCTGCCATCGTCTCCAGGGCGCCCGAGCCTGTGTCGACCGCGAGTGGTACGAGCACTGCGGCGGCACCCGCAGCGGCTGCAGTGGCCGGCAGGAAGGCGACACCGGCAGCGATGGCGGCCGTCGTGCCGAACTCCACCCAGGCAGCCTTCTTCTCCTGTGCCTTCTCGTAGTCCTCGTGGAGCTTCATCCCCTCGGCCGCGACCTGCCCCGCGCGGGACTCGTCCAGCAACCCTTGAAGGCTCGCGCCGGTGCGCGCGGCTTCTCGGGCGGGCGCCTCGTCGATCCGGCCGTCCGCGCCGACCTGAGCCTCCAACATGCTCGCGGTGTAGACGCGTCCCGCCGTGGACACCGTCGCGTACGCGTCCGGATGCTGCCCCAAGGTGCTCAAGAATTCGACTGTTGCTTCCCGCCCGAACTGCGGATGTACCAGCATGTCCTTGCCCTTGGCCGCATAGGCGCTATCCGGCTCGTTGTCGGTCAATCCCCAGTTGAGATCGTCGATGTAACCCGCGCCCATATTTCCCAGGCTGTCCGCAATGGAGGACTGGTACTTCTTGAGCAGTTCCGCGTCGCTGCCGTACTTCGTGACGACGTCGGCCATGATCTCGGCCGACGTCGCGTCCCGCCTCAGCTCGGGCCTCGGGTCGTCCCACGCGTGTCCGAGCGTCGCCGCCTCCAAGGCGTGCCCCAAGGCGTCCGGCATGTAGTCCGCTGCCTTCTTCGCGTCGTCGGGGTCGTGGCCGTCGATGTCGGCGAAGAACTCGTACTTCTCGTTGGCGAAGAAGTCGAGGTAGTTGTCGACGCCCTCGCCGTCCTTGTTCTTGCCCAGGTCGAGCGTCCCTCCCACGCTTCCGTCCATCTCGTACGACGTGGGCTTCCCCGAGAAGAAGTCCTTCGCCGCCTCCGGGCTGTGTCCCAGCGCCTCCAGCATCGGGATCATCGGGTCGAACCCCGAGCCGTTGACGCCTGACGGGTTGTACTGGTTCGGCAGCCAGCCGCCGCCTGACCCGCTGTTGGCGAAGAGGTACGGGTCCTTGGCGTGGAGTTGTGTGACGTGCTCGGCGATCGGTACGAGGAACTTCGGGTCGTAGTCGCCGTATCGCATGATGCCGCCGAGCAGCTGGTAGCCGAACGCCGGGCTGCTGTCGTACTTGGTGAGCGGGATGCGTTCGGTGCCGAGCCTGCGCATCTCGGTGGACCAGTGCTCGGTCCACGCGTCGCCGCCCTGTGTCGCGGTGGCGAGGTTGAGGCCGAGGTTCCGCTGCAGGGCCTGGACGTCGGCCAGGCGCTGCTCGTCGACCGCGGGGTAGTCGTACGTGTCGGTGGACAGTTGGCCGAAGAACTCCAGCGCGCCCCTGGCCCCGAGGCCGTCGTAGAACGCCCTGGAGAAGGTCTTCGAGCCCTTGTTGTCGGCGAGGAGTTCGTTGAGCCGTACGAGCTCCTCGTGGGAGATGTCCCGCCCCTTCCCGGCCAGGTCGAGTGCGCGCCGCGCCTCCTCCTCGTCCAGGCCGGCGTACTTCGGGGCGCTGAAGTTGTGTTTGTCTCCGGTGATGTTGGCCCGCAGGGCGTTCGCGCAGGCCACGTCGGCGTCGTCGCAGTTCTCGATGACGGCGTCGATGCGACGCTGCAGCGCCGCGATCGCCTGGCGCTCCTTCAGGTCGCTCGCGGGGGTTTCGGGGTCGGGGCGCGAGACGGCGTCCTTCCGCAGCGAGTACGCGGCTTCGACGACGCCGTTGCTCCTCACCACCAGACCCTGATGGGGCGCCTCCGTCTCGACGATCCTCGTCAGGTCGTCCTGCGCCTTCCTGAAGGTCCGGTAGCCGTCCTGCAGGACCTTGTGGATGCCCTCGGCCGCCTTCGCCGCGTCCTCGAACTCCTTGGCGGTCTTGTCGATGAAGGGCTTCGTGACCTCGGCGTTCACACCGCGCCAGTCGCCGGCCTTGACCTTGGCGGCCATCGTCCTGCGGGCGTCCTCGGCGAGCGCGTGCAGCTTGCGCCGCATCTCGGACCAGCTGTCGGCCGCGGCCTTCATCCTGCTGAGCGGCGCGTGTCGAACGTTGTCGAAGGTCAGCACGATCTGTTCCCCTGCCCCTACGTGAAGTACTCGCTGATCCTGGACACGGTGAAGGCCGTTCTGATCTCCTCGTCGTCCTTCGCGTGCGCCGCCGCGCTGTGGTCGAGGTGGTTGGAGATGTGCGCGCAGGCGGAGAGGAGCGTGCCGAGCTGGGAGGACCAGGTCTCCTGGACGGTCCCCATGGCCGATCCGGTGCGGAAGCCGCACCGGGACAGGCCGGCGGCCGCCTCCGAGGTGTCGGTACGCGCGTGGTTCCCGTCCTTCAGCAGCCGGCCGTGGAGCTCGAACGCGGCGTGGCCGACGGCACCGAGGTGCCCCCGGTCCACCCAGAGGTCGGCGCCGCCGCCGCTCCCGGGCCCGGGGGACAGCTGGTTCAGCCGCACGGCCACCCGCTGCGCGGCCGCGCTCCGCTCCGCGGCCCACTCCTCTTCGAAGGACACGACTCCCCCAACGGTCATCCGCAGGACGCGGCGGCGTCTTCGCCGCCGGAGCGCCAGACGTTACTCACGCGCACGGCCGCACCGAGGGTCCGCGTCAACACAGCTCCAGCGGCGACACGCCGTTCGCGAACGGCCACCGGCCGCCTCGCTCCGCCCGAGCCACCCTTTCGAGGCAGGCGACTGCGTCAAGTCGCCTCCGATCCCCTCCCCTTCGTCCGGGTCACCATCCGTGCGGGCACCCCGAGCCGCCGGGCGCGACCGTGCCCGTCCGCTCCCGGACACCCCTTGAGTAGGCTCTCCCTGCTCAGGGGGAACGACAGGGGGATTCGCACATGGAACGGCCGTACCGTCTCGTCACGCGCCTCGACCCGCCGGACTCGGCCGGTGCCCGCACGGTCCCGTGCCGCCGCTTCGTCGCCAGGTCCGCGGACGACGGCCGTACGGTGTTTTTCAGCGCCCCGCTCTCCGGCAGCGATCCGGCGCTGTTCCGCGCCGAGGCCGAGGCCGCCCAGCGCGTGACGGCGCCCTGGACGCTGCCGGTCGACGCCGTCGGCGGCCCGGCCGACGCCTGGTTCACCCACCCCTACGTCCCCGCGCTCCCGCTCCCCGTCGCCCTCGCCGTTCATGGCGGGCCGTTGCCCGAGGAAACGGTTCGGGTGATCGGGGCAGCGCTCGCCGAGACGCTCGCGGCGCTGCACGCGCAGGGTGTCACGCACGCCGGGGTGTCTCCGGCCGCCGTGCTGCTGACGGCCGACGGGCCGCGACTGACGTGCTTCGGGGCGGCACGGGCAACGGACCGGGTGGACCGGGAGGCACTCGCGCCCGAGCAGGCCGCGCACGGAGGACCGGGGACTCCCGGGGCCGCAGGAGTTCCGGGGTCTCCCGGGGCCGCAGGAGTTCCGGGGTCTCCCGGGGCCGTTCCGGGGACTCCGGTGGCCCCGGGGACTCCCGGCGACGTGTACGGGCTGGGCGCGGTGCTCGCGTACGCGGCGACCGGGCACACCGTCCCGGAGCGCTCCGAGCTGCCGGACGCACTGCGCGCCACGATCACCGCGTGCCTGACCCGCGACCCGGCGCACCGCCCGGCCGCCGCCGCACTGCTGCCCTCGCTCGCCCCGCCGGCGCCGCACGGTACGGTGCTCGGCTCGGCGAGCTCGCTGCTGACGCCGGGCTGGCTGCCCGCCCGGGTGGTGGCGGCCCTGGCCCACCAGTCGGCCTCGCTCCTCGCGGCCGACCTGCCGGCCCCCACTGGCTCCTGACCACCCATGGAACGCGGAACCCACTGACCGATGCTCTCGCCCCTCACCCACGACGACCCGTCGGCCATCGCCGCGTACCGCCTGCTCGCCCGGCTCGGCTCCGGCGGCATGGGCACGGTCTATCTGGCGCGCTCGCCCGGCGGCCGCACGGTCGCGCTGAAGACCGTGCACGCCCGGCTGGCCGCCGATCCCGCGTTCCGTACCCGCTTCCGGCTGGAGACGGACGCCGCCCGCATCATCGGCGACCGGCACGGCGCGGCCGTCTTCGACGCGGACCCGCTGGCCGAGACGCCGTGGCTGGCCACCGAGTACGTGCTCGGCCCCCCGCTCGACGAGGCGGTCGCCCTCGCGGGCCCGCTCCCCGAGCCGACGGTCCGCGCCCTGGGCGCCGCCCTCGCCGGCGCACTGCGCCAGCTGCACTCCTCGGACGTGGTCCACCGGGACCTGAAGCCCTCCAACGTCCTGATCACCGCCCACGGCCCCAAGGTCATCGACTTCGGCATCGCCCGCGCCGCCGGCGACGAGCGGCTCACCAGCACGGGCTCGGCGGCCGGAACACCCGCGTACATGTCCCCGGAGCAGGCCTCCGGCCAGGAACACACCCCGGCGGGCGACGTGTTCGCGCTCGCCGGCGTCCTGCTCTTCGCGGCGACCGGCCGTCCCCCCTTCGGCACGGGCGCCGCGGCGGACCTCCTCTACCGCGTCCGCTACGCCGACCCCGACCCGGAGGCCCTGTCCGCCCTTCCGGCGTCCCTCCGCCCCGTCCTCTCGGCCTGCCTCGCGAAGGACCCGGCGGTCCGCCCGGGCACGGACACCCTGATCTCCGAACTCCACGACGGACACGGCGAGTTCGCCGACCACCTCCCTCCGGCCGTGCTCACCGCCGTCGCCCGCCGCGCCACCGACGTCTGGCACCCCCAGCCGCCGAGACTCCCGGCCCCGGAGGGGGACCCGTACGCGCGGACGGTTCCGGCGGAGCTCCCGGACGTTTCCAGGCGTCGCCTGCTCAGGCTGGGCGGCGGCGCGGTGCTGGGCTCCGCGGCCGTGGCCGGCGGCGCCTGGGCCTGGTCGTCGTCCGACGACGGGGCGCCCGGGGCCGGTGCATCGGGCCCCTCGGCGGCGTCCTCCCCGCCGGCGGTGGCGGCCACCGCGTCGGACGGTGCTCCGGAGGCGCTGTGGCGGACGGACTCCTTCGACCGGGACCAGACCGTCACGCCGTTCTTCGTCACCGACCCGGCCAGTGACGCGGCCGGTTTCGTGGAGACCGCCACGTTCCGGGTCAGGGACGCGCGCACCGGTGCCGAGCTCTGGAACACCAGCCTGATCAAGCCCTGGCAGGTCACGTCGGACGGCACGCGCTTCTACCTCTCCGACGGCGGTGTCGAGGGGCCGAGCTTCCTGCAGATCCAGACATATTCGGCCCGGGAGTCCAAGGAGGCGGCCCGCCGCATCGAGATCAAGGGCTTCGACGGCAGCGCCCTGTACACGAAACTGCACACCGTCTCCGACGGAATGCTCTACGCGGCCTCCCGGCACGGCGGGCGCGACGTCCCCCTGCTCGAAGCGGAGAAGGGCTGGCACCTGCTGGCCGTCGACCTCCGCACGGGGAAGGAGGCCTGGCGCGTCGCGGACGAGGACGCCGACCGGATCCAGCTCGCGGTGGTCGTGGCCGGCCGGCTGATCACGGTCACCAGCAAGGTCCTCCCCGACGAGTACGTGGTCGAGGCCCGCAACGCCCGCACCGGCGCCCGGCTGTGGCGGCGGGCCGTCCCGATGCCGAAGGACGGCGGGGAGCGGATGCCGTACCCCGGCGAGCTGGCCACCGACGCCACCCACGTCTATCTGGGCGGCAGCCGCCTGCGCGCGGTGCGCCTCAGCGACGGCGCCGTCGCCTGGGAGTACGGCCAGGACCGGTACTTCTACGGTCTGCCCGTCGCCGCCGGCGGTCTGGTGTACGCCACGGAGGGCGACCGCGGCCTGATCGCGGTCAGCGCCGACAAGGGCGCCCGCCGCTGGGAGGAGGCCCCGCCGGCCCGCGCGCTGACACCACTGCTCGCGATCGTCCCGGTGGTGGGTGAGAAGTACGTCTACGCTCCCGTACGGGGCGGCCTCAGCGCGGTGGACCTCACGACCCGCCGCTCGGCATGGGTCTTCCCGACGGACGCCACGCGGTACGTGGCGGACCGGCGCGGGAAGCGGATCATCGGCGCCGGGGAGACGACGACGGTGGCGTTCCCCTTGGCGTAGGACCGGCTGCGTACAGGCCCTGCCGTCCACTCACCCGTCTGTCCTCCTGCCCTCCTGCCCTCCTCTCCTCCTGCCCTCCTGCCCTCCTCTCCTCCTGTCCTCCTCTCCTCCTCTCCTCCTGTCCTCCTGTGGGTCCGTCTCTATCCGTCCGTCCGTCCGCCCGCCCGATCCCAGAAGGCATCGCCGTGACCATGCAGCCCCTCGCCACCGGAGATCCGCTCCGCCTCGGCCCGTACCGTCTCCTCGGCGTCCTCGGCGAGGGCGGCATGGGCAAGGTCTACTGCGGCCTCGACGGCTCCGGCCGCCCGGCCGCCGTGAAGGTCCTGCGTCCCGAACTCGCCCACGACCAGGGGCTCGCGCAGCGCTTCGTCCGCGAGGCCGAGATGGCCCAGGCCGTCACGAGCAAGGGCGTGGCGAGGGTCCTGGGCGCGCGGACGGAGGGCGGACGGCCGTGGATCGCGGCCGAGTTCCTGGCCGGGCCGACCCTGGACGAGGCCGTTCGCACGTACGGGCCGATGGACGAGCCCACCGTCCGTGCCCTGGGCCACTTCCTCTCCCGTACGCTCGACGACATCCACGGGGCGGGCCTGGTCCACCGCGATCTCAAGCCGGAGAACATCGTGCTGACCTCGTCGGGTCCACGGGTCATCGACTTCGGCATCGCTCGCCCCGAGCACGGACTGACGCTGACGACCACCGGCCAGATCCCGGTGACGCCGGGGTACGGGGCCCCCGAGCAGGTCCTGGGCCGACGGGTCGGTCCGGCCTCGGACGTCTTCTCGCTCGGCGCGGTGCTCGTCTTCGCGGCGAGCGGCCGGCGTGCCTTCGACGCGCCGAACATCGCGGCCGTGCAGTACGAAGTCGTGCACGGGAACCCCGACATGAGCCAGGTCCCGCCCGCCCTGCAGCAGCTCATCGGCCCGTGCCTGGCGAAGGACCCGGGGCTGCGTCCCTCCCCCGCACAGATCACCGCGGCCGTCACGGCACCCAAGGGCGCCGATCGCGCGTGGCGCAAGGGCCCGCTCGCCGAGGACATCGAACGGCGGGAGGCGGCCGTCAAGGACCTGGCCGCCTCGCACACCGCCACCGCCCCGGGCACGGTGCAGCCCCGGGCGACGTCCCGGCGGCGCTTCCTCGCCGTCGCCGGTACGGGTGTCCTCGTGGCCGGTGCCGGCACCGGCGCCTGGTGGCTGACCAGGGGCGGCGACAAGCCGACGGACTACGACGCCGACGTCCCCGCCGCCGCGGTGTCCTCGCCGGCGGCCCCCATCTCCCTCATCGACACCAAGGCGGGTGAGGCGCCCAAGCCGCTGTGGGGTCCGCTGGACGTGACGGCCCCCGAGGGCCGGGCGCCGCTCCCGGTCCGCGACGTGCTCGTCGTCCACGCCAAGGCGGGCGGCCTGCTCGCCCTGGCGGTCGCGGACGGCAAGCAGCGCTGGAAGGCCGAGGACATGGACGCGCGGGCCGGTTACGTCTCCGTCGCGGACCGCCTGGTCGTCGCCCTCGCCAAGGACGGTGTCCTCCACGCCTTCGTCGCCTCGACGGGCCGGCCCGTGTGGCGGACGGACGCGTCCGCCGCTCACCTGCTCGCCGCGGACGCCCGGCACGTCTATCTGGTGACCACGAAGAACGAACTCCGCGCCGTCGACGCCTGGACGCTCGCCACCACGTGGACCGTCCCGCTGGCGTCCCCGAGCACCGCCGGCAGTCCCGCCACCGCCGCCGCCGGCACCGACCGGCTCGTCGTGAACGGACGCGACGGCCACGTCGTCGCCGTCGACACCCGCACCGGCAAGACCGCGTGGAAGGCTCAGGACCAGGGCACCAACGGAGCCGCCCCCGTCATCGGCGGGGCACTCGTCTACCTGTCCGGCGCACAGCTGACGGCCTGCAAACTCGAGAACGGCTTCGTCATCTGGAGCGAGGAGGCGAAGAGCGCCCTGGGCTGGGGCACCCCCACCGCCAAGGAAGGCTCCGTCTACGCCGTCAACGGCTACAACGCCTACCGCTACAGCACGAGCACCATCTCCGACGCGTCCCTCACCGACTGGTACGAGATCTTCGACGAGCTCGGCGGCAACCTCACCGCCCCGGCCGTCGAGGGCACCACGGTCTGGCTCGCGGCGCCTGACGACAGCCACCTGCGGGTCATCGACAAGAAGACGCACCGCCTCTATTTCACCGCCACGATGAAGCGCACCGGTACCTACCAGCTCGCGAGCGACGGCAACCGCGTCTTCGCCACGCGCGGCGGCCGGGTGATGGCGATGCCGGTGTTCGGGTCCTGAGGAATCCGGGGCCTGAGGAATCCGGGCCTGACGAATCCGGGCCTGATGAATCCGGGACGGGCGTCCGCGTCGCCGAACTCCCCGCGTCCGTATCAGGAACGCGCCGACCGTGAGGGGGACGGGGCGGGCGCCGGCACGCCCGAGGCCAGACCGTCGTCCTGGCAGCCGAGCTCCTCGGAGACGTGGCGGGCGGCGGCGTTGGCGAGGGTGATCAGCTGGGTCTTGCGCCTCGCGTCGGCGTCGGCATCGGCATCGGCATCGGCGTCGGCGTCGTCGCCGCGGTGCGCCGAGCTCGCGCTCGTCTCGATGACGGTCCTGCCCGCCGGCGCCGTGAGGCGGCAGGTGAAGAACACCTTGCCCTGGCCGCCGGTGGCGAAGGCCTGCTCCCCCGAGACGAACCAGGCGGCGTTCGTCGACTCGAGCAGTGCGCCCCGCTGGGGTGCCCCCTCCACTCCCTTCACGACGACCTGGAGGGAATCCTCCCCTCCCTCCTCACCCTCCTCACCCTCCTCACCCGAGGCCGGCAGCAGCCAGCAGTACGGGTAGCCCTGCGGCCGGCTCGGGTCTTCCCGACCCGACCGGACGGCCTCCCGAAGCCCTGCGAGGGCCTTCTCGGGCATGGACAGATCCTCGTCGAACCGATCGGCCCCGGTCACGGCCCTCAGCGCCGCCGCCGCGCCGGCCTCCTTCGCGAAGCCGCCGCAGACCTCCGCAGCCGCGGGCCGCGGCTCCTCGGGTCCGGTCCCACCGCCGGAGCAGCCGGCGAGCACCCCCGCGACCGCCAGGGCCGTTCCCGCCCTCGTGAGCGCCGTTCGCATGTCAGTCCTTCTCGTAGGGGCGTGGGGCGGGGAACAGGCACGAAGCCCAACCCCTCACCGGCGGCGCGCCCTCGCGAAGGGCACTGCTACGGCCGCCCCGACGAGGACGGCGGCCCCGATCCCGAGGCCGATCCAGAGACCGGTGTTGCCGCTGCTGCCGTCCTCGGCCACCGCGCCGGGCGCCGGTGCGGGGCTCGTCGTGGCCGTGGCCGAAGGCGCGGCAGAGGGTGACGCGGTGGCCGCCGCCGGCAGGTCCGGGATGGGCCGCACGTCGGCGGGACCGGGATCGCCGGGGGTCTTCAGGGCGCGAAGGGGCCGGATGGCGCCGTAACCGATGTAGTCGTTGCGGCCGCCGCCGTCATCGGGAGCGGCAAGGGTGTTGAGCATGACCTTGAGGACCTGGTTGTTGGTCCAGTCGGGGTGCTCGGCCCAGATGAGGGCAGCGGCGGCGGAGGCCAGGGCGGTGGCGTCACTGGTGCCGGTCGACTTGCACAGGCCGGTGCCGCCGCCGCAGGCGTGCACGGTGTCCTTGCCGGGTGCCACGAGGTCCACCTGGGGGCCGTACTGCGAGTTCTTGACCCGGGTCAGCTTCTGGTCGATGGCTCCGACACCGACGACGCCGGGGGTGGCGGCGGGGTATTCCGGCTTGTTCAGCTTGTCGCCGCTGTTGCCCACGGCGGCGAAGATCAACGCCCCCTTGTCGTGGGCGTATTTCACGGCGTCCGCGAGGTCTTGCGAGCCCGTGCCGACGCCCAAGGAGATGTTGATGACCTTGGCCCCGGAGTCGGCGGCGTACCGGATCGCCGGAGGCACGTTGCGGTTGAACTGCTCGTCGCCGTCCTTCTGGCTGAGCTTGCCCTCGTCGAGCCCGGTGACCCGGACCGGCAGGATGCGTGCACCGGGTGCCAGTCCGAACGCTCCGTTCCCACCCTCACGCGCCCCGGTCCCGGCGATGAGACCGGCCATCCCCGTGCCGTGTCCGGTGTAGTCGGTGAACTCGTCACCCGGTCGGTCGGTCGCGAAGTCCTTCCCTCCGAGCACTTGGCCCTTGAGGTCGGGATTGTTCTTGTCGACGCCGGAGTCGATCACGGCGACCGTGACGCCCTGCCCCTTGCTGAGCTGCCAGATCTCTTCCGCGTGCATGATGTCGAGCTGCCACTGCTGCGCACGGATCGTCTCTGCGTGGGCGGGAACGGAAGCGATGCCCACCAGCAGCATGCCCAAGCCGGCCGAGGCGAGGTTCCGGACACGGCTCCGTCGAATACCGCTGGTACGCATCTGCTTCCTCGCGCCGATCAGTCGATGACGGGCGGCGCCACGCGGCGGCTGCCCTGCTGCCAGGTCTCTTCGTCCTCGACAAGGTAGTCGGGACGCTCGGTCCGCTCCTCCTCGCGACGTTCCGACGCCGGTACGGCGCCACCACGGCCCACGGGCCCGGTGCCGGTCTGTGCGCCGTCGCGCACGAGCCCCGACCCCCCGGGTGTGAACGGCCGGGGGTTCGCCGCGCCGGGCCGCTGTCCCCGGCCGCCGACCACCCCGCCGGGCTCGGAAGCCAGGCGACGGCCTCCGCTGATGCCGCTCTGCCCACCGCCGGGACCGCCCATCGGACCGCCCATGCCGGGCCCGCCCATGGGGGTACGGCCGAGACCGTTGCCCGTGCGCCCGTTGGCGGGCTCGTTGCCGACGACCGTGCTCCGCGGAATGCCGGTGGTGGTCCGGCCGGGATGGTTCGGTACGGGACGGCCGCCGGTGATGCCCTCCCGGGGCATCCCTGGCAGCGGTGCTGAGGGGTTGGGGCCGCCACGCAGGCCGGGCACCAGAGGCGTCTTGGTGGTGCCGGTGACCGGCGGCATCGGGCCCGGGCCCGTTCTGCCCGTCGTCGGCGGCAGGTTCACCGGCCCGGGCGGGACCGTGAACGGCGGGGTCGGCGTGATGCTCGGCGGCTGGCCGACGGTGGGCGGCGTGCCGGTGGTCGGCGGCGTGCCGGTCGTGGGCGGCGGCAGCGTGTGCACGCTGTCGATGCCCAGGTCGGCGGGCACGTCCGGCCGGACGACCTGCGTGGGCCCGGTGATGTCGCGCGAGGGCGGCACCACGTGCGTATCGGGCAGCGACCTGGTGTCCGGCCGCGCGTCCCTTGTGGTCGTGCCGGTGTCGGTAGCCGTGGTCCGGCTGTCACTTCGCTCCGTGGATCCGATGAAGGAGGAGTCGTCCCGACCGTCGGCGGTCTTGGGCACGAACGCGTCCGGCGGCGGCGGGAACGACGGCATCGTGAAGCTCTTCATCTGCAGGCTCGACCACTGGTACGTGCCCGAGAGCCGTTCCATCTCCCCTGCGGCCGCCTGCCGGTTGGCCTCCTCCTTCGCCTTGATCGCGGCCGCGTCGGCACCTTCCGGAGCCATCTGGGACCGTGCGTTGCGCGCGATCGTCTGGGAGTCCGGGTCGTTGTGGTACTTCTGTGCCGCCTCCAGGTTCTCCTTGGCCTGGGCGACGGACGTGTAGCGCGGGATGGCGCTCTGGGCGGTGGCGATCGCGTTGGCGGCCTCGGTCAGCCACTTCGACGAGTGGTCGCTGTAGTCGGCGAGGCTGTGGGTGGTGCTGGCCAGGCTGGTGGTCCATTCCATGAACGCCTTCTCGGCCTCGCCCTCCCACTGCACGCCGCCGGGCCGCTTCTTCAGTTCGTCCGCGATCTCCCGCATCTTCTTCGCGGCCCGCGTCAGGCGGTCGCTCGCGTCGCGTACGTAGAAGCTGCTGGCCTCGTCCACCCAGTCGATCATCTGCTGGTGCGGCATGGCGCGGAAGTTGGTTCCGCTGCCGCCCCCGCTGTTGTCGTTGTGCTCCATCGAGAGTCGCCCCTTCCCCGTGTCCCCGTGTCCCCGTGTCCCCGTGTCCCCGTGTCCCGAGTCCTGCGCCGGCTAGCCGAGGTCGGCGTCGCCGCCGGCCGTTTCGGTGGGCTGCGGCCGGCCGGTGGGGGCCGCCGGCGGCTGCGGCACGGTGGTGTCCGTCCCCTCCGGCTTGCCGGAGGGTGTGGTGTCGTAGCCGGCCTTCTTGTCGGCGGCGGTCTTGGCATCCGTGACGCGTTGGCTGATGGTCAGCATCTTGCTCCGGATGTCGTGGTCGGTCTCCTCCATGCCGTCCTTGGAGATGCCGACGGCGATGCCCATGCCCTCCAGGCAGTCGGACAGGAGCCCGGAGAGTCTGGTGAGCTCCGCGAGCACGTCCTTGTAGGACGAGAAGATCTCGTTCGCCTCGATCCACGCGGCGCCGCCCCCGCCGAACTGGCTGCGCGCCACCGGGTCGGACTCCATCTTCTGGGGAGCCGCCGGGGAGGCCAGAAGGTCGGCGATCATCTCGTCGACGCCCTTCTTGAACTCCATCATGGACTCGGAGTTGTAGTGGAGCGCCTCCCTGCTCATGCCACGCATGGCGTAGGCGCCCCCCGCACCGTCCACATAAGCTTCCACGCCTTGTGCTCCTCCCCCGTGAACCGACGAGCCGAGCCGAAGTCCGTGAATCACTGTAGTCAAGACGACGGACAGCGCGCACCACCCGGTTGCACGCCCAACAACGCTGCCCTGGTTACGACTTGGCCACAGGCGCCGAGGTGGTCCCCGGCGCCGCCGCGCAGCCCCTCAGCCCACCACCACCGCCGCCTGCGGACGGATCGGCAGGCGGTTGACGGGGCGGCCGGTGGCGGCGCGGACCGCGGAGGCGACCGCGGCCGGGGCGGTCACGACGGGGACCGCGCTGGCCGGCTTGGCGCCGAAGGGGGCGACGACGTCGCGCTCCTCGACGAGCTTCACGATGCGGATGTCGGGGGCGTCCAGGGAGGTCGGGAGGGAGTAGCCGGTCAGGTCGGGGTGGCGGACCAGGCCGCGGGAGGTGCGCAGGTTCTCGGTGAGCGCCGCGCCCACGCCCTGGGTGACGCCCGCCTCGATACGGGTCGCGAGCTGGGCGGGGTTGAGGATGCGGCCGACGTCCTGGGCGACCGCCATCTCGACGACCCGGACCGCGCCCAGCTCCACGTCGACGTCCACCACCGCGCGGATCGCGCAGAAGGCGAGGCCGACGAAGGCGTCGCCCTGGCCGGAGTCGTCGAGCGGCTCGGTGGGGTGCGGGCGGCACTGGGCGGTGGCCCAGAGCTCCTTGCCCTGCATGGCCTCCATGACCGTGGTGGACAGGACGCCGTCGTACGAGGTGATCTTGCCGTCGCTGATCTGGAGGAGCTCGGTCGACATGCCGAACTTGTGGGCCAGCGGCTGCAGGAGCTGCGTGCGGACCATCTTGGCGGCGCGTTCGACGGCGCCGCCCGACACCCAGGTGTGACGGCCGTGGGTGGCCGGACCGGCCGGGGGCTGGTCGGTGTCGACGGGCGCCACGTGGACCTCGTCGACGCCCAGTGTCTCCTGGACGATCTGGCGGGCCAGGGTCGCGAAGCCGGAGCCGGTGTCGACGGCCGCGCAGATGACCGTGGCCACCCCGTCCTGCACCCGGACCGTCGCCGTCGAGACCTCGTCGGTGCCCTCGGCGCCCAGCATGTGCACCATGCCGAGCGCGTAGCCGACGCCCCGCCGCACGGCGCCGGGCTCCCCCGCACCGTCCGGGCCGCCGGGCAGCAGCCAGTCCTCCTCCGGGGAGTCCATGGGGAGGGGCGGCAGCGGGAAGTCGCGTACGGCGGAGAGGAGTTCCGCGACCGGGGCCGGGCAGGTCACGGTCTGGCCGGTCGGCAGGATGTCGCCGGTGGCCAGCACGTTGCGCATGCGCAGTTCCGCTGCGTCCAGGCCCAGCTTGCCGGCGAGCTTGTCCATCTGCGCCTCGTACGCCGCGCAGACCTGCAGCGCGCCCTCGCCGCGGACGTGCCCGGACGGCGGGTTGTTCGTCCGGACCGCCCAGCCCTCGACGAAGGCGTGCGGGACGACGTACGGGCCGCAGGCGAACGACACCGCCGCGGCGAGCGACTCGGCCGACGAGTCGGCGTACGCGCCCGCGTCCAGCAGGATCTGCGCCTCCACCTTCACCAGCCGGCCCTCGGCGTCCGCGTGGTGGCGGTAGCGCAGCAGGGTGGGGTGGCGGTGGGCGTGGCCGAGGAAGGACTCCTCGCGGCTGGCGGTGAGCTTGACCGGGCAGCCGGTGCGCAGCGCGAGCAGGCCCAGCGGGATCTGGAAGCCCGGGTCCTCGCGGTCGCCGGTGGCTCCGGGGACACCGGTCACGACCACCTTGACCTGCTCGGGCGGCAGGCCGAAGCAGGCCGCCGCGAGGTCGCGGTCGGTGTGCGGGTCGGTCGACGCGGTGTAGATCTCGACGCCGCCGTCGGGGCGCGGCACGGCCAGCGCCGCCTCCGCGCCGACGGGGGCGGTGTCCTGGCGGCCGACGCGGTACAGGCCCTCGACGACGACCTCGCCGGTGGCCTCCGGGTCGCCGAAGCTCAGCGGGATGTGCCGGATCAGGTTGCCGTCGGGGTGCAGCGGCTCCGCGGCGAAGGCCTTCTCAGGGTCGGTGACCGGGTCGAGGACCTCGTACTCGACCGCGATGGCGGCCGCCGCGAGGCGTGCCGTGTCCGGGTGGTCGGCGGCGACGGCGGCGATGGCCTCGCCGTGGTGGCGGACCAGGTCGGAGGCGAAGACGGGGCGGTCGGCGACCTGGCGGCCGTACGTGGCGGCGCCGGGCACGTCGGCGTGGGTCACCACGGCCCGTACGCCGGGCATCTCGGCCGCGGCGGTCGTGTCGATCGACACGATCCGGGCGTGGGGGTGCGGGGAGCGCAGGATCGCCGCCCACAGCAGGCCCTCGGCCCACAGGTCGGCTGCGTACGGGAAGGTGCCCTCGGTCTTCGCCCGCGCGTCGGCCTGCGGAAGCGAGACGCCGAGACCGCGGCCGGGACCGGCGCCGGGACCGAGGTCCGCCGGTTCCGTGGTCGTCGTGTCGCTCGTCACGCCGTGCCTCCGTCGTGCGGGTGGGGGATCTGGTGCGGGATGCGGGCCTCGTCGCCGGCCTCGGCCGCGCGCCCGGCGACGACCTCGTTCACGGCGTCGAGCACGCCCCGGTATCCGGAGCAGCGGCACAGGTTGCCGCACAGCGCCTGGCGGGTCTCCAGCTCGGTCGGAGCGTGGTTGCCCTCCAGGAGGTCGTGCACGGTCATGGCCATGCCCGGGATGCAGAAGCCGCACTGCACCCCGCACTTCGCCAGCGCCCGCTGCACGTCGGACGGCTCGCCGTTCACGGCCAGGCCCTCGACGGTCCGCACCTCGCACCCGGCGGCGGTCGCCGCGGGCACCAGGCAGGAGGCCACGAGCCGGCCGTCGACCTGCACGTTGCACGCGCCGCACTCGCCCTGCGAGCAGCCGTCCTTGGCCCCGGCGAGCCCGAGCCGCTCCCGCAGCACGTAGAGCAGCGACTCGCCGATCCAGGAGTCGGTGACGGGCCGGTCGGCGCCGTTCACGCGGAGCGTGTACGAGGTGTGGGGGTGCTCGTCGCTGTCGATCGACATGTCGACGGGTGCCAGGTCGGCCGGGGCCAGGTCCGCCGGGCCGAAGTCGGCCGGGGCGGACGCGAAGATCTCCGGTTCCGGCGACGACCCCGGCGGGGGCTCGTGCGCCGACTCCGGCGGGGGCTCGTGCGACGACTCGTGCGCCGACTCCGGCGACGGCTCGTGCGACAGCGCCGGCGAGGGCTCAGGTGCCGACTCGGGCTCCGGTACGACCGCGAGCGCGGGCTCCGGCTCCTGCCCCTGTACGGCCAGGAGCTCGGCCGGGGTCTCGGCCACGGGATCGGGCTCCGGCGAGGCCTCCGGCACCGCCCACGGCGCCGGGGCGCCTCCCGGCAGCGTGGCGGGCGCGCTGCTCGCGTACTGCGCCAGCCGCGAGGTCGTGTACTCGCCCGAGTCCTCCAGGGCCTCCGCGTCGCCCTCGACGGTCGGGATGGTCCACTGCCCCGTCTGCTCCTGGACGGAGACGTCCTGCGCGAAGGACTCGTGCGCCGGGACCTGGTGCGCGGGCACCTCGTGCACCGAGCCCGCGCCCTGGACCGGTCCGGCCGTCATCGGGCCCTGCACCGGCCACGCGCCCGTCGCCGCCGGGTCCGTGGCCGCGTGGTCCGCCGCCGGAGGCGAGAGCGGGGTCAGCGGGACGATCATCGGCGGCACGTAGCCGTGGCCCGGGGCCTCCAGCGGCGTGCCCTCCAGCATGAACTCGGGCGGCAGCTGCACGAACGCGGTCGCGTCGCCGTCGTAGCCCTCGCTCTGCGGGATCGGCTCCCAGCCGCCCGTCTGACCCTTGTGTGCGTCGCTCACGACAGCGCCCTCCCCAGTGCCCGTCGGGCCAGCGCGGCGACCGTGCGCCGCAGGTGCAGTACGGCCGGGGGCAACTGCTCGTCGCCCTGCGGGTCAGGAATGCACGCGGCGGCGACGTACTCGCCGAACGCCGTCAGCGCCTCCGGGGCCAGGCCCCGCTCCGCGTCCCAGTCCACCAGCGAGGCGATCCACTGCTCGGCTTCCAGCGGCCGCAGCGGCATCGGCGCGATCGCGCCGACCGCGCAGCGCACCCCGCGGCGCGCCGGGTCGAGGACGACGGCGACCGAGGCGGAGGCACGGGCCGGGCCGGTCCGGCCGGTGGCCTTGAGGAAGACCTGGGGGGCGTGCAGCAGGGGTACGCGGACGAAGGCGACGAGTTCGCCGGGGGCCAGCAGGTCGCGCCCGGCCAGCAGGTGGCTGACGGGCAGCTCGCGGCTGCCGAGCGGACCGACGACGACCAGCTCGGCCTCCAGCGCCGCGAGGACCGGCAGGGAGTCGCCGGTGGGCGCGGCGGAGACGATGTTGCCGCCGAGGGTGCCGGCGTTGCGGATCTGCGGCGGGCCCGCGGCGCGCGAGGCGGCGGCCAGGGCGGGGATGAGGGCCGAGAAGTCGGGGCGGCCCATCCGGGCGTGGGTGAGGCCGGCGCCGAGCAGGGCGTGGCCGTCCTGGTACTGCCAGCCGCGGATCTCGTTGATCCGGCTGAGGCCGACCAGGCCGGCGGGGCGCAGCTGCCCGCGGTTGACGGCGGCCATCAGGTCGGTGCCGCCGGCCACGGGAACGGCGGCCGGCATGGCCGTGAGGGCCGCCACTGCCTCGTCGAGCGAGGTGGGCAGCGTCACGGACCGCGCCGCTCGTGGTGCCGTCTGTGGTGCGTGCGTGGTCAACCCGCTGCCCCTTCCCGGTGTCCCGGTGATCCCCGACCGTCCCCGGCTGTCACGCCTGTGTGGGCGTACCGTACGTGCTCACAGCCTGGACGTGGCAACTCTGGCACATCTTCCGAGCCGTACGTCGCGAGGGTTCGCGAAGGACGGTTCCGTCCAGGCCGTGACGTGGCGTCCCACGGGGGACAGTAACTTCCCTTTTGCCGCTGTTGGGTGAGGCCGAGGGGATAGGTGGGTCACACCGGGGACGCCCGGGCGCCTCACACGTTCGGGGGTGCCCCCTCGATGGGACGGCCCTGGACACCCGGGCGGCGCTGCCAGGGGCGTGGCCCGCCGGGCGGGCGGTACTCCACGCCGAGGGCGTCGAGGCGCCGGTAGTGGGTGGTCATGCGCCGCTCGAAGCCGGCGACGTCGCGGGCGGCCGGGGCGGGCAGCCGGGACCAGGCGACCTCGGCGAAGGCGGCCAGGCGGGGGTAGGTCTGGTAGTCGACGCGGGCCCGGTTCTCCATGACCTCCGTCCACACGTTGGCCTGTGTTCCCAGGATGTGGGCGGCGGCCTGGGGCGTGAGCCCCGGCGGCACGGGCTCGAAGCGGTAGACGTCCGCCAGGGTCCGTACGTATCCGATGGGCATCGGCTCGTCCTCGCCGTGGGCCTGCCGGTGGTCGAGGTACACCTGCTGCTCGGGGCACATCACCACGTCGTGGCCGGCCTCGGCGGCGGTGACGCCGCCCGCGTACCCGCGCCAGGACGACACGGCGGCGCCGTCGGCGAGCCCGCCCTCCAGGATCTCGTCCCAGCCGATGAGCCGGCGGCCGCGGTCGGCGAGCCAGCGGTCGAAGTGCCGGACGAACCAGGACTGCAGCCCGTCCTCGTCGGCGACGCCGAGTTCCTCGATGCGGGCCTGGGCGGTGGGCGAGGCCTTCCACTGGTCCTTGGGGCACTCGTCGCCTCCGATGTGCACGAAGGGCGAGGTCTCCGCCGGGAAGAGGTCGAGCACCTCCTCGAAGACGCCCTCGTAGAAGCGGAGGACGGTGTCGGTGGGGGCGAGCACGTGGGGATTGACGCCCCAGGTGTCCCAGACGGAGAGCGCCGTGGTGTCGACGACGTCGGTGTTGCCCAGTTCGGGGTACGCGGCGATGGCGGCCTGGGAGTGGCCGGGGACGTCGATCTCGGGCACGACCGAGATGTGCCGGTCGGCGGCGTAGGCGACGATCTCGCGGATGTCGTCCTGCGTGTAGTAGCCGCCGTGCGGCGTCTCGTTCCACAAGGGCGACGCCCGGTGTCCCCACTTGGTCCGCGCCCGCCAGGCCCCGACCTCGGTCAGCCGCGGGTGGCGCTTGATCTCGATGCGCCAGCCCTGGTCGTCGGTGAGGTGCAGGTGGAGCACGTTGAGCTTGTGCGCGGCCATGAGGTCGAGCTGCCGCAGCACGTCGTCCTTGGGCATGAAGTGCCGCGCGACGTCGAGCATGAGGCCGCGCCAGGGGAAGCGGGGGGCGTCGGTGACGGTCTGGTCCGGGATGCCGGGGGCCGGCTTCCCGAGCGATGCCCTGCGGTACGCGTCGGGGCCGAGCAGCTGCCGGAGCGTCTGGGCGCCCCAGAACACGCCGGCGGGCCCGCCGCCGGTGATCTCGACGCCCAGCGTCGAGGCCACCCCGAGGCGGTACGCCTCGGGGCCGAGGGTGTCGTCGAGGCGGAGGCTGATGCTGGGCCGCGCCCCTTCGGTGGCGGGCCGCAGCGGGAGCCCGAAGGCGGCGCCGAGGGTGGCGCGCAGCCAGCGCTCGGTGGTCTCCGTGCCGGGCGCGGCGTCGAGGGCCGTGGTGGCGTCGAGGGAGAAGCCGCAGCGGTAGGGGCCGTCGATGCTCACGGGCGCGGGGATCAGGTCCGCGCCGGGGTACAGGTCGTCGGTCATCGCGTCAGTCCTTCACCGCCCCGCCCGGTCCCGAGACCAGGCGGCGCTGTACGAGTACGAAGTAGACGAGCACCGGGATCGTCATCACGGCGCCTCCGGCACCGCCTCGACGAAGCCGCGCAGCATCCGGATCGCGAGGGGCAGCGAGAAGGCGATGACGGCCGAGGCGAGCACGACCGCCCCGGCGACGATCAGGGAGTCGAGGAAGTAACGGCCGAAATCCTGCTGTTCGAAGACGCGCCGGAAGGAGTCGAGGGTCGGGGAGAGGGCCCACGGCCGGGGTTCGGTCGACTGGATCTCGCCGGCCGGTTCGAGGGCGGAAGGGCGACGGGTACGGCGAGGCGGGCAGGAAGCTTCACGGCGGTTCCCCTCCGAGCGAGTGTTGCAACATACGCAACAGGTGTTTCGTACTGCACAACGTGTGTGAGGTTAGGGGCGGACCCACACCACGACAAGTGGTCTCAACCACTCTGTGACCGCCGGAAGCACTCCGTGCAACGACAACGGCCCCCGGCGTGCGCACCACCGAGTGGTGCGCAC